>CAZXIP010000018.1:0-18506 GCA_964640755.1 uncultured Smithella sp.
CTTTTACTAAAAAAAGTGAGTTGCCCTTGACCATAACGAGAGACAGCCTACCTCTGTACTTACAGGATTGAGAAAGCAACATTGTATAGTTTCTGTGGGGTTCAAATTATTTTTTGATAATCATTACAACCAGGCACCATGCAACTTCCTGGTAGCTTCCTGATCCGGTTGGATAATGAATACCATCGCTGTATGCTGTTTTCGAGACGGTAATAGTGGAGAATGTAGGCAGCCGTCAGGATCAGAAGCAGCGCTGTGAGAAGAATACAGGGCACAGTGAAATGGATCATGGTAAACCCAAAGGTCAGCAGAAAGAAAAGACAGACAAACAGCATGGTAATCAGATGGGCCAGTCGTTCGTGCTGCATCCAGGCAATCTGCTTGTCATGGTAGGTGAGAAGCTCAGAGAGCTTTTCCTGTCCCGGTTGCGACTCCAGCAACTCCGTTACGTATTGTTCGTGCTTTTTGATGTAGTCAATCATAATGATCCTTCCATTTCTTATTCATGAACCTCCAAATTATTCTTTGTACGGTCAGCCGGATCCTGTCTGTAAAATGCTTTCAGGACCCGGTAGAGTTCCGGTGCTGATTTGATCATCTGACCCGGCAGGCAGAAGAATTGCTCCGTCGCGACGGCGAAAAATTCCGCCTCGTCTGTCGCGCCGTATTCGTCAAGGAATGTTCGTTTCCCTTTTTCAACATCATGAAGCAGTCTTAAATATTCGCGTGAGAAGGTTTTGACCCAGTCCCGGTATTCTTCACGGTCGCGCAGCCGGGGCGTGCCGTCTGCCGCCCCGTCCTGCATATCCAGTTTATGGGCAAACTCGTGGTAAACCACATTGAATCCTGCCTTGCTCTGACGGCCCTGATACAATGCGGTGTCCCAGGCCAGAATGACCGGTCCCTGCCGGAAGGCCTGTCCGGAGATGGGGCGCGCCGGTTCCAGAGGTTCTAGGACGGTTTCAAAAAAGCCGGGCTTGTGCTGGGGCAGCATCATTTCGGAAGGGTAGACAAGAATGGTTTCAACATTTTCGAAGTAGTTGTGAGGAATGTTCAGAATGAGCAGGCAGGCCTGCGCGGATATTGTCACACGGATTTCATCGGTGAGTTTCAGTCCGCCGCATCCTTCCCAGGACTTCTCGGTCATGAATATCTGGATCAGCCCGCGCAGCCGCTTTTGGTCGTCATCGCCAAGCATGGAGTAATGAGCCATGTTGCGGCGGATTATATCTTCCCATTCGGAAGGAAAAGGCTCTTCCATGATCTTGAGGCGTCTTTGTTTTGAGAACCATTCAAACATTTCGGTACCTGTCCATCCGGGGAATATTGAAATATCTAACACAAAAACAGGCAGATGTAAAAAAAGCATTTTGGCCGGGCTTTTTCTTGACATCGTACGGCAATCGTCTTTAAATACCTGCAAGCCAGATAGATCAATGCCCGTCAGGGAGGGATAGTTAGTACACCCCCAATGTGGCGGGATACCGCCGTCTGACCGATGCCATTGCAGCTCACATGAAAAAAAGCGGAGCAATTGAATAAACACTGCGATACCAGACATGATTCACCCGGAGGAAAATGTACCCGCTGCTCGCTGATGCGGTTGTTGTTCTTCATTTTTTATTTATCGTCTTTGTTGTTGCAGGCGGCCTGCTGGTTCTGCGCAGGCCCTGCCTGGCGTGGATTCACCTGCCGGCGGTTGCCTGGGGAGCGGGCATTGAGTTTGTCGGGGGGATTTGTCCGCTGACACCGATGGAAAACTATTTGCGGCGTCTGGGTGGTGAAAGCACTTACAGCGGCGACTTTGTCGTGCAGTATCTTCTGCCTGTGATTTATCCGGAAAACCTCACCGCCACAACGCAGTATATTTTGGGCGGACTAGTTATCGTAATCAATCTGATTGTCTATGGCATGGTGATTCGCAGACGGTATCGTAGATGATTCACAAGTGCGGGTTAGTGCAATAAAAAAAGGGCAGGGGCCTGCATGCCCCCGCCCTGTCCAAACGTTTTTCTAAACCAGCATATAAGATGCTTCGGGAATTTCCATGACGGAGTTATCGCCTTCCTTGATAACCCGCAGAATCATACCTACATTGGGGAGCAGATTGTGGGCGAAAAACTTCGCCGACGCGATTTTACCCGCATAGTAGGGATATTCAAAATGATCCTTGCCGATCTCGTCGATTTTCTTCTGGGCGATAAGAGCATGCTCCAGAAGCAACTTGGCACCGTAGATGTAGCCGGTTGCATGCAGAATGCGGGTGGCAAAGAAACCGATCATGCCGAACTTGCCCTGGCCCAGGTAGCCGGCCATGGTGCCCTGAATTTCCTTGTACTGGTTCAACGCCTCTTCAAGCAGTGCTGCTTCAGCCTTCAAAACAGCGTCATCTTTATGATCCGCAGCGAATTTTTCGAGTTCCGCAAACCATGTGCCGAACACTTGTCCTCCGGCCATCATCCATTTTCGTCCGATGAGGTCCATGGACTGGATAAAGTTGGTGCCTTCCCAGATGGGGTAAATCCGGCAGTCGCGCAGCTGCTGTGCGATGGGATATTCTTCGGAGAAGCCGTAACCGCCGTAGCACTGCATGGCTTCCGAGATGCTCAAAAACGCCAGGTCCGAACACCAGGCCTTGACGATCGGGATGTTGACTTCCACAAAAGCCTTGGCGCGTTTTCGTTCGTTTTCATCCGAGGTGTTTTCCACGATATCCATGCAGTAGTAGGACATGGAAATCATCGCCCGGCTGGCCTCGGTGATGGATTTCTGATACATGAGCATACGGCGCACATCTTCGTGATTGATAATGGGGACTCTTCCGGCCTTCGGGTTGGTGAGCTGACGGCCCTGGATTCGTCCGGTGGCATACAGCGCCGCATTATTGTAGGAAACGGTTGCGGCCGCCAGTGCCGCCAGTCCTGTGACGGTGCGTTCTTCATTCATCATCTGGAACATCTGGGCCATGCCCGCGCCCTTGCCGTCCACGGGTGGATCGCCCAGCAGATAGCCGCGGCACTTGTTTTCTTCGCCAAAGTTGATGATGCTGGTGGCCGATCCGCAAAGACCCATCTTGTGTTCCACACCGCCGCAGTTGACGTCGTTGAACTCACCTTTTTCGCCTTCGGGGGTGTGCCAGTATTTGGGTACGACAAACAGGGAGATGCCTTTGGTGCCCGGAACGCATCCCTCGATGCGTGCCAGCGTCAGGTGGACGATATTTTCCGTGATGTCCTGATCACCGCCGGTGATGAAGCACTTCGTGCCGACGATTTTGTAGACACCCGGTTCATCGGTGGGCGTGGCCTTGGTGATGATGTCACCCACGTCTGAGCCGCTGTTGGGCTCGGTGAGATCCATGGTGCCCGCCCACTGGCCGGAGAACATTTTTGGAAGGAAAATATTTTTAACTTTTTCACTGCCGAAATCACGGATCAGACCCGACGCGCCGGTGGTTGCCATGACATAGGGACCGGATGCGGCGTTGGCGGCGGCCAGATATTCATTAGTACAGCCCATGAGGCACAACGGAAGCGAACTGGGGTCACTGTGATCGGCGTTGCTGGAGCCCAGACCGTTTTCCTGAACAGTCCAGTATGGCTTCTTGAATGATTCGGGTGTTGTGACCTTGCCGTTTTTATAGACGGCATGCAGTTTGTCGCCGTCTTCATTGGTGGGGGCTACGACTTCCTTGGCGATCTTCATTGCGTTTTCCAGGATGGAATCAACGTCATCAAGCGTGTAACCTCCTTCGAATCGTCCATGACCGAAGACTTTTGACATGTCGAGCCACTCTTTCAAAATAAACTTGTGCTCGCGGGTCGAGTAAACAAAATTTGCTGCCATGATTTTATTTCTCCTTCCTTGTTCCTGTTGAATACAGATTTTTAATGGCGGCATTATAGGCAAGGGATGACCATAAGTCAATATAATAGAAACATGAAAGATGTTGATAAGATAGGCATTATCTGGTAGGTTACAGTCATGCAAACTTCGTTTCGCGTCAATGATATTGTGCTTGTTTTTGTGGTTATTGCTTCCATGGCTGCCGCCGTCATTTATCCTGACTTTGGTTCCAGGTTTCAGATGTTTCCCGTTTATTGCCTGATGATCAATTTTTTTCTGAGCTACCTGTCCATTGATTTGGCTGATGTGTGGAAGGCGCTCAAAGGTCACAGCGGACAAATTCTGGCGTTCACAATAATGAAACTGACCATTCTGCCGGTGATCATGTATATTATTTTTTATTTTATCGCCCCCGATTATGCGCTTTCAGCCCTTCTTCTCACAGGCGTATCCGCAGGCGTAGTTTCACCGATGATTTCGAACATGGTTCGCGGCAACAGTTCGCTGGTACTGGTGGTGGTCGTGATTACTTCGGCGCTGGTTCCTTTCACGCTACCAGCGCTCATCACGGCTGTTGCCGCAAAAGAGGTGGTCATCTCTTTTGGGCCCATGCTCAAGATGCTGGCCACAGTTATTTTTATTCCGATTGTCATTGTTGAATTTATCCGCTACCTGCTGCCCAGACTTGTCGCGCCGATTTTAAAAGTTCAGTTTCCTTTATCACTTTTGATGTTTGCAATAATCAATCTGGGTGTATTTTATCGCTATGCGCCTTTTTTCAGAAAAGAACCCTCGGTGATTGTTATGGCGGTGGTTGTTGTTTTTGTGCTCGCGGCTGTTTACTGCGCGGTGGGTATTTTCTTTTTCCGGAAAGGACCGCTGGAAAATCAACTGGCCGGCGCAGTCATGCTGGGTAATATCAACAATGTTCTGGTCATCGTTTTTTCTTCTAAATTTTTTGGTCCCGTTGAACCGCTCGTGGCTGCCATGTATATGATTCCCTTCTTTGTTCTTGTGATTCCACTACGATATTACAGGCACAGGAGAAAGGCTAAAGGATGAAGGATCAAGGATCAAGGTGATAAGGAACAAGATCAATAGTGGGAATTGTGCGGTAGGAATAATTGAGGATTTATTTTATTGATAGTTGGATAGATAATATGCAAGATTCCCAGAAGAAAGGATGATTGCAGTGTTAATGAGGTTGCGTTTTTAAGGTACATTGTGAGAACATAATCAATCATAGTGTCTTCAGTAATATGGAGGTTTGCCATGCAAAAAAAAATATTGTTCATCGTTGTCGTTTTATTTTGTTTTGTTTCCGTGTCCATTGCTGCTGATTTGGTGCCGGTTAAATTGCCTGCGCCGGATATGAAAGGCGGAAAGCCGTTGATGCAGTGCCTGAACGACCGCAAGTCGGACCGTTCATTCGGCACAAAGAAACTGCCCGCGCAAATTCTTTCCAATCTGCTCTGGGCAGCCTGCGGCATCAATCGTCCGCACAGCGGCAAGCGTACCGCTCCTTCGGCTCATAACTGGCAGGAAATCGACGTCTATGTCGCACTGGAGGAAGGGTTTTATTTGTACAATGCCAAAACACATGCGCTTGACCCCGTGGTAAAAAGTGATTTGCGCAAACACACGGCGCGGTTGCCTCAGCCGTCGCGCAGCTCCATTGTCGGAGCTCCGCTGCAGCTGATCTATGTGGCGGACTATGCAAAGATGCGCACCGGCATCAGCGACGAGGACGCGAAATTTTATTCCGCCACAGATACGGCATTCATTGGCCAGAATGTCTATCTGTATTGTGCATCTGAAGGACTGACCACAATCATTCGGGCTTATTTCGACGGGGATTCTCTGACTAAAGAAATGAAACTCAGGGACAAACAGAAAATCATTCTGGTGCAGGCGGTGGGCTATCCGCAATAAACGGGGAAAATACGGGAGGGCAAATCATGAAGAATTTTTCTTTTTATAACCCCACGAAAATTCTTTTTGGCGAGGGAACGATCAAAGATATTGCCGGGGAAATTCCAAAAGGATTAAAAATCCTTGTGACCTATGGTGGGGGAAGCGTCAAGCGAAACGGCGTTTTTGACGAGGTTAAGGAAGCCCTGCAGGGGTATGAGATACTGGAATTTGGCGGCATAGAGCCCAACCCGACTTATGAGACATTGATGCAGTGTGTGGATGTGGTGCGCAAAAACAAAATTGACTTTTTGCTGGCTGTGGGTGGTGGTTCCGTGATCGACGGCACAAAATTTATCGCGGCTGCCGCCCTGTATGAGGGAGAACCCTGGGACATCGTCAAAACCTATGGTAAAGTGATCAAAGAAACTTTACCATTTGGAACGGTGCTTACCCTTCCGGCCACAGGTTCGGAGATGAACAACGGCGCCGTGATCACCCATAAAGCCTCTAGGACGAAACTGCCCTTTGTGCACCCTTTGCTGTACCCCAGGTTTTCCATTCTGGATCCCGCCAAGACTTACACCCTGCCAACCGAACAAATTGCAAACGGGGTGGTCGATACGTTTGTCCATGTCATTGAACAATACCTCACTTATCCGGCCAATGGCAAGGTACAGGACCGCTTTGCCGAGGGCTTGCTGCTGACGCTGATTGAAGAAGGACCGAAAGCGATCGCGCATCCAATGGATTACAATGTTCGCGCAAACCTGATGTGGTGCGCCACGCTGGGACTCAACGGACTCATCGGTGTCGGGGTTCCCCAGGACTGGGCAACGCACATGGTCGGACATGAACTAACGGCGCTCAAAGGATTGGATCATGCAAAAACCCTGGCAGTGGTTTTGCCGGTAATGCTGGATATTCGCAGGGAGGATAAGAAGGAAAAGCTTCTGCAGTATGCCGGGCGCGTGTGGGGCATCCAGACAGGGAACGATGATGAGCAAATCGACGCGGCCATTCTTAAAACGCGCGAATTTTTCGAAAGCATGCAGGTGCCGACCCGTCTATGTGACTACAATATTGCCGCAGATATCATACCGGAAGTGATTGAACAGCTAAAAGCACATAAAATGATCCTATTGGGCGAAAAAAAGGATGTCACACCGGATATGGTTGAATCCGTCCTGAAAAAATGTTTGTAACAGGTTCATATGATCAAGCTGTGGAGAATGAATGATGGATAAAAATTCTGTTGTACTGATTTCGGGCTGTTCATCGGGAATCGGGCTTTCATTGGCCCACGAATTTGCGTCGCTCGGATGCAGGGTCTTTGCCACGGCCCGTAAACCGGAGGTTATCGAACATCTGAAAAACGAAAAGATCAACACCTTGGCGCTGGATGTGACGGATCAGCAATCCATTGATGCCTGCGTGGCGGAAGCTCTTGACAGGGCGGGCAGGATTGATGTGCTGGTCAACAATGCGGGTTACGCGTTGATCGGGCCGATAATTGATTTGTCCATCGACGATCTGAGGCGTGAGTTTGAAACCAATGTAATCGGCCTTGTTGCGCTCACCAAGGCAGTCACCCCTCAAATGATTGAACGAAAATCCGGGCTGATCGTCAATATCGCGAGTGTTTCCGGCGTCTGCGCCACACCGTTTGCGGGGGCCTATTGCGCGACAAAAGCCGCGGTCAACCTGCTTTCCGTTTCCATGCGCATTGAGCTTGCGCCTTTTGGCATTAGCGTGGTCACCGTGCAGCCGGGGGCGATCAAATCCAAATTTGGAGAGGCGGCGTCCAACAGCATCAAGTTGCAGGAAAATTCTGTCTATGCGCCGGTGGCCGGATACATTCAGGAGCGGGCCATATCCTCGCAGAAGAATCCGACAAAGGCGGAAGAATTTTCCCGGAAACTCGTTGATTCGCTTTTTCTCAAAAAGATTCCCAAAGTGATTCGTCTGGGCAGGCAATCGACCCAGCTGCCGCTGGTTGCCGCATTGCCGGCTGACCAGTTCGACCGCCTGATGAGCAAAACATTTGGCCTGAACAAGCTTGTTAAGAAATAACACAGGAAGAACAGGGAGGGTGCCATGCAATTTACTTTTGCCCACAATAATTTCAATGTTTTGAATCTTGAGAAAAGCCTAGCCTTTTATAAGGAAGCCCTGCAGCTGAAAGAAGTCCGGCGTTATGAACCGCCGGACGGCAGTTTCATTTTAGTATTTTTAGGCGATGAGAAAACACCCCATCAGCTAGAGCTGACCTGGATGAAAGACCGCAGGGAACCCTATAATCTCGGTGACAACGAATTTCATCTGGCGTTTAAAGTGGATGATTTCGCCTCCGCCCACGCTCTTCATGAAAAAATGGGCTGCATCTGCTTCGAAAACAAGTCGATGGGCATCTACTTTATCAACGATCCGGATGATTACTGGCTTGAAATTATTCCTCAAAAGCGGTAACTTGACCAAATGGCAAACGGATGCCGCTAATGTAAATATTTATTGATTTTTACATCATTGTCCTCTAAAGTTGCCGCCGTAAGTGGATGTATCCATCCGGTTACCGTCGTTTTCGGGATGACGGCGATTCAAACTCCAATCCTAATCGTTGCAGTGTGTGGTTAAAAATGCCTGTCTGACAGGCGTTAATGTGCCCGGAACTTGATGTTATCAAAGCCTGACAGGGGGAATGCCAATTGAATATTGACAGCAAAATACTGAGCGAAGAAAATCTTCAGAAAATCAGACTCCTCAACAATCCACATGTGGAGAGGATTGTTGAGGAGTATGTGAATTTATGCAAGCCGGCCAAAGTATCCGTCATTACGGACAGTTTCCCCGATATCGGTTACATTCGCCAGCAGGCGCTTGAACTGGGCGAGGAAAAGCGGCTGGCCATGCCGGGCCATACCGTTCATTTCGACAGTTTTTACGATCAGGGGCGTGATAAAAAGAACACCTGCCTGCTGGTTACCCCGGACATGAAAGTGTCTAAAATTATCGATGTCAAAGACCGGGAGGAAGGTCTTAAGGAAGTCCGTGGCATTATGGACGGGATTATGAAAGGCAAGGAATGCTTCATCCGGTTCTTCTGCCTGGGACCGCTCAATTCGCGTTTCTCCATTGCCGCGCTGCAGATTACCGATTCCGCTTACGTTTCCCACAGTGAAGATCTGCTCTACCGGGTGGGATACGAACACTTCAAAACACTGAAGGGTTCGGATGATTTTTTCTATCTGGTTCATTCGGCGGGCGAACTCGATGAGCGGGGCAACACGAAGAATATCAAAGACCGACGGATTTATATTGATGTCCTGGGCAGGAAAGTTCTGACGGTGAATAACCAGTATGCGGGCAACAGCGTCGGATTGAAGAAGCTGGCGCTCAGGCTGGCCATCTATAAAGCCAATAAGGAAGACTGGCTGACGGAACACATGTTCATCATGGGGGTGAAGCCGGAAGGAAAGAAACGCGTGACTTATTTTACCGGAGCGTTTCCCAGTGCCTGCGGAAAGACGTCCACAGCCATGGTTCCCGGCCAGCAGATCGTCGGTGATGATATCGCTTACCTCCGGCATAGCGATGACGGCAAAGCCTATGCCGTGAATATCGAACAGGGCATCTTCGGCATTATTGAAGACGTCAATCCCATTGATGACCCGGTCATTTATGAAGCGCTTACCACGCCGCGTGAACTGATTTTTTCCAACGTGCTGGTGAACGATGACAAACCTTACTGGATGGGGATGGGACAGATTCTTCCCGACGAAGGCCGCAATTTTTCAGGTGAGTGGAAGAAGGGCAAGAAAGACGACAAGGGAAATGAAATTTTACCGTCGCACAAAAACGCCCGCTACACAATACGCCTGAGTGAACTGAAAAACGTGGACCCCAAACTCTATGATCCCGACGGTGTTCCGATCAGCGGCATCATTTACGGCGGACGCGATTCCGATACATCTGTTCCTGTTTATCAGAGCTTTGACTGGGCGCACGGTATGTTCATCGGCGCTTCGCTGGAATCGGAAACCACGGCGGCCACGATTGGCGCGGTAGGCGTGCGTGAGCTTTCTCCCATGGCCAATCTTGATTTTCTGGTTGTTCCGCTGGGAACCTACCTGACCAATCACCTGAAATTCGGCAAACGATTGATTGTTAAACCACTGATCTTTTCCACCAATTACTTCCTGAAGGAAGATGGGAAGTTCATCAATGATAAGGTCGATAAGAAAGTCTGGCTCATGTGGATGGAAGGCCGGATTCATGGCGAGTACACCGCCATCGAAACGCCGATCGGCTATATCCCCAAATATGAAGATATCGCAAAGCTCTTTGTCCAGATCTTCGGCAAGAAATTTACTCGCGACGTTTATGACAAGCTGTTTTCCATTCGCGTGGACAAATTTCTGGAAAAACTGGCCCGCGTGGAAAAAGCGTATGCCGAAGAAGAAAATATCCCCTCGGAATTTCACGCCATCATGGAAATGCTGAGAAACCGCCTGAATGCGGCAAAACAAAAATCGGGCAAGTCGGTTATTCCGCCGGGTGAATTCGCCTAGATTAATTTTATGACCCAAACAAAAAAGCCCCGTCAGCAAACCGGGGCTTTTTAATTTTTTTGTCCTTTGTCACCGACATTTACCGCTCTTTGTGCTGTGTGCTTAACTCCAGTCTTCATCCTTGATCCTTGCCCCTTCGGTCGCTGAGCCTGTCGAAGCGCCCCTTGAACCTATTCATTTATTTTAACATCTGCGGCAGGAAAGTCGTAATCTCTGGGAAGATGATTAAAAGAATGGCCAGCGCGATCATGGCATAAAGCATGTGCAGCGACCCCTTGAAAATGACGTGCAAAGGAACATCGCGGGCGACGCCCGCCACAACATAGGCATTGATTCCAACCGGAGGGGTGATTACGCCCATTTCGGCAACAACGACAATTATGACTCCAAACCAGATTGGATCAAAATTCATGCTGAGAACAACAGGGTAGATAATGGGAATGGTGAGCATGATCATGGCCAGCGAATCCATCAGACAGCCCAGCAATAAATAGATTAAAAGAATAAAGCCCATAATGATCAGAGGATGCATCTGCAGCCCGGCAACAAAGGATCCGATGTCGGCGGGGATACGCGTCACGGCCAGAAAATGTCCAAAAACCGTTGCGCCGGCGACCACGACAAAAATCATGCACGAAATGCGGGTAGTATCATAAAGCGCGTTTTTGAATCCTTTCCAGGTCAAGTGGCGTCCAATCAGCGCGATAATGATTGTGCCAAAAGCTCCTACACCCGCCGCTTCCGTCGGCGTGAAAAATCCCGCAAAAAGACCACCCATGACCAGAACAAATAAAAGCAGGGTTTCGATAAGTCCGGATAAAGATTTGAATTTTTCCTTCCAGGTGCTTTTCGGGCCGCGTGGTCCTACTTCCGGACGGAAATATGTCCAAAGTAAAATAGATAAAATGAAAAAACAGGAAAGCAATATACCCGGTATCACACCGGCCATAAAAAGTTCGCCGATGGATTGCTCGGTCATGATGCCGTAAATAATAAAAATGGTGCTGGGCGGGATGAGAATGCCAAGACTGCCTCCGGCCGCGACAACTCCGGTGGCCAGCGCAGGATCGTATTTAAACTTTTTCATTTCCGGCAGGGCGACGGAAGCCATTGTGGCGGCAGTGGCGCTGGTGGATCCGCAGACAGCTGAGAATCCGGCGCAGGCACCGATGGTTGCTATTGCCAGGCCGCCGGGCAGATGCCCGAAAAATTTATGCGCCGCATTGAACAGCCGGCCACTGATGCCTGAATGGAAAGCCACCTGGCCCATCAGGACAAAAAGCGGGATTACGGTCAGGTTATAGGAGCTGAACGTTGAATAAAAGTCCCGAATCAACAGGTTGGACGCGGCATTCCAGGAAACAATATAGCCGAATCCAAGATACCCGACAAGCGCCATGACAAATCCCACCGGCATGCGCAAAAACATCAGGATAATCAGTACGGCAAAGCCGATCAAGCCGGTCATGGAGGGGGTCATCTGTCAATGGTCCTTCGGAAGGATTTAATGCTGTCGGTTATGAGAAGCAGGCACAGCAGGGCACAGCCTGCGGCAATGCCATAGATGAAGGGATAAGCCGGCATCTGCAGAGTTGATGAAACCTCGCCGCTCTTTTTAAGATCCAGCGCGTAAAGGACAGCCTGGTAGGCAACGACGCCGAAGAGCAGTGCGCCGATCAGATTGCCGAACGATTCAATGGCAAGCTGCGCCCTTTGAGGCAGCCTTTGGACCAGGAGCTCAACGGCGATGTGACCTTTTTCCATGGACGTGAAAGCCAGCGCAAATGATACGACAATGGTTCCCAGAAATCCCACCAGTTCATAGGTGCCGGGGACAGGTTTGCCAAATATTCGCAGAACAACATCTGTTACGGACAGCAGCATCATGGCGATAACAGCAGCGCAGGCAAGGATGTTGAAAGCCTTGCCTGCGCGTGAGAGATGTTTTACAGGACTAAGCATTAATCAGGAAGTCCGTTACTTTTTGGTCTTGGAGTGTTTTTTAATCAAAGCCTTCACTTCAGCGACAGCCTGCTTGCCGGGCAAGCCCTTGCTTTCCGCATTCTTAATATAGTTTTCTGTCACCGGTTTGACGGCCGCTTCCCATTTGGCTTCTTCTTCGGCGGACAATTTGATCATTTTATTGCCCAGCTCAGCGGAAAACTTATATCCTTCCGCGTCGGCGTCATCCCAGGCTTTGCCGGCAACGGCAATCCATTCCCGGCTGACATCGTCGAATGCTTTCTGCACATCTTTGGGCAGAGCGTTCCATTTTTTCTTGTTCATGACGACAAACATGGCGGTGGTATAACCGATGTTGGTGCAGTCGGTCGTGTACTTGACAACCTGTGCCTGTTTCCAGCCCTTCAGCGTTTCCATCGGGGCCAGCGTGCCCTGCACGACGCCCTTTTGCAGTGCTTCATAGGTTCCGCCCTGCGGCATCGCGACAGAAACACCGCCCAGGCTTTCCACGATTTTGGCGGAAAGGCCTGTGGATCGTATCTTCATCCCTTTGATATCGGCCAGTGTATTGACGGGTTTCTGGGTATGTAAAAGGCCGGGACCGTGAGCGTGCACGTAGAGGACCTTGACCCCGTCAAGTTCTTTTGGTTTCATTTTTTTAATAAAGTCGTTGGCGACCAGGGTGGCAACCATGCCGCTCGGGTATCCCATCGGCAGATCCAGGGCTTCCAGGAGCGGTAAACGGCCCCGTGTGTAAGCAAAGCAGGACATGCCCAGATCAGAAATACCTTGCACAACACCATCAAAGCACTGATCGGCCGGTGTCAATGATCCGCCGGCAAAGATGTTGATTTTGACTTTGCCGCCGGTTCTTTTCTCGATTTCTTTGGCCCAGCTTTCACCGGCTTTGGCCTGGGCATGTGTGGCCGGGAAAAAGATGCTGTAAGTTAAAGTGGTCTGCGCCATCACGCTGGAACCGAACAGAAACATGACAAACAATGCTGTAAGCGATGATACTGTCACAAAAAAAGACCCTTTTTTCATGTGTTCTATTTCTCCCCCTTTTTTGTTTTTTTTTGATACAAGAAATCCCGTCGCTCTTGATGATAAAAAATGTAAAATTCTGTTTCTGATTTTGGACGAGCCTGCTTACCTAAAATTTAGCGGGGGGCAAGCAGGCATCAATACATATAGATGCAATAAGGTGAGGATTTGCTTATGGGAAAATTATACATACCCGCGTCCATAAAGATGTAGTAGCTGTGGGTAATATTTGATTTGACCGGCTGTGTCAAGTTGAATTTATGTTTCATATTGCCAGCGCCCTGTTTTTACTGCTTTTCTTCCTTCAGTTTATCCAGTTCTTCGCGGTAACGCTCAGCCTGGGCTCTGGCCGATTCAATTTCTTCCCTCGCTCTTTCCAGTTCTTCATCCTGCCGCTGTCTTTCTTCCCGGATTTTATCCTGCATTTCATCAAAACCCACATAGATAGCCAGTGCACCACCCAAAAGAAGAAAAATCGGCAGGGCGCCTCTGATGATGGCTAAAAAATCAGTCCACCAGAAAATCAAACTGATCAGTCCAAAAATTGCGGTGCCGACTCCTACCGTCAGCAAAGACATAATCCAACCTCCGGATAATTGATCTGCAAATCGGTTCATTTATAATTGTGCAATATTTATCATGAATATAATGGTTGGGCAAGCCGGAAATAGATGATTATAAAGATAAAATATTACTTGATTTAATGGGAGGCATCATCTAGATAATACAGTTTATTAAAGCAGTTCATATTACACGACAATCAATGAAGGATGAAATGAATGGAGCTGAATTTCAATAAAAGCGACGGGCTCATCCCGGCCATCGTTCAAGATGCTGAAACAAAAGATGTATTGATGCTGGCTTATATGAACCGGGAATCGTGGGAGGCTACCCTGAAATCCGGTAAAGCGACTTTCTGGAGCCGTTCCAGACAAAAATTATGGCTGAAAGGCGAAAGCTCCGGCCATGTGCAGATGATTAAAAATATTTATGTGGACTGCGATGACGACACCATTTTATTGCAGGTGGAACAACTGGGAGGTGCGGCCTGCCATACGGGGCATCGATCCTGTTTTTACCGGAAACTTGAAGACGGTAAGGTTATTGTCGTAGGAGAAAAAGTTTTTGATCCGAAGGATGTTTATAAATGAATATATTAAAATTAGGTATCCCCAAGGGCAGTCTGGAAAATAACACGGTCGATTTATTTAAAAAGGCCGGTTGGAGGATTACCTATGATTCCCGCAGTTATTTCCCCGATATCGATGATGAGGAAATCAGCTGTAACCTGGTGCGGGCGCAGGAAATGTCGCGCTATATTGAAGACGGTCACCTGGATTTGGGGCTGACCGGTATCGACTGGATTCTGGAAAATAATTCGGATGTCGTGGCCGTGCAGGATCTGGTCTATTCCAAGGTCTCCACGCGGCAGGCAAGATGGGTGCTGGTGGTACGGGAGGATTCACCCATCCGTTCGCTCGAAGATATGGAAGGGAAGCACATATCCACCGAACTGGTTAATTTTACCAAGCGATACTTTGCCGATAAAAAGATTAATGTCAGCGTGGAGTTTTCCTGGGGGGCCACGGAAGCGAAAGTTGTGGATGGCCTGGTCGACGCGGTCGTGGAAGTGACGGAGACGGGATCAACCATCCGGGCGAACAAATTAAGGATTGTTCATGAGCTGATGAGGACCAACACGCAGCTGATTGCCAATCGTGAGGCCTGGAATGATCCCTGGAAGCGTAAGAAGATAGAGCAGATCCGGACTTTGCTAAACGGATCCCTTCTGGCGATGGGCAAAGTCGGAATGAAACTGAACGTGTCCAAGGCGAATCTGGAGGGCGTGATGAAACTTCTGCCGTCGCTCAAAGCCCCGACGATTTCCACCCTATACTCCGACGAATGGTTTGCCATCGAGTCTGTGATCGACACGGGTGTTGTTCGGGATTTGATTCCGCGGTTGCTCGAAGCCGGAGCGGAAGGCATTATAGAGTACCCATTAAACAAAGTCATATGATCCGGGGGGGGGCAGTGATGGCCAGAAAAGCGAAAATTGTCCGCAAAACAACGGAAACGGATATCACGCTGGATATTGATCTGGATAAATCCGAGGGCGGCAAAATCGACACGACGATTCCTTTTTTAAATCACATGCTGGATCTTTTTGCACGCCATGGGCGATTCAAAATCGGGATTAAAAGCAAAGGTGATACAGAAATTGACGATCATCATCTCGTGGAAGATCTGGGCATCTGTCTTGGACAGGCGGTAGGCCAGGCGCTGGGTAAAAAGATCGGCATCAATCGATACGGTTCTGCCTCCCTGCCGATGGATGAGTGCCTGTGTCATGTCAATATCGATATTTCCGGCCGTCCGTATCTGATATACAAGGTCCGGTACGAACGCAGGAAAATCGGCGGGTTTGATCCTGCCCTGGTAAAGGAATTTTTTAAGGCTTTCACGGATCACAGCGGGATCACATTGCACATTAATCTTGCGTATGGCAGCAACAGCCACCACATCATCGAGGCGGTCTTTAAAGCCTTTGGACGGGCGTTAAGGCAGGCTGTGAATATTAACCCGGAAATATCAGGGATTCCCTCCACCAAAGGAATGCTCTGATAGAAAGGTCAGGTTTCCTGAATTGAAAAATATTTCCCGGATAAAGAAATGGGGCTGTGCGTTATTGGTTTTGGGGTTTCTTTTTCTTGCGTCACAGGCGCTTCAGGCCGAAGAAAAGAAAACCGAACCGCCCCGGTCCGGTGCCACAACACGTATTGTGGTGATTCCCTTTCAATCGGTGATGCCGGAAGACGGGTCGTCATCGGTCCGGTGCCCGATTTGCGGCAGCATCAATCCCGGTGGAAGCGTTGTCAGCGGCGCTGAAGGGGTTCTCGAGGAAATGTTTACGGACAAACTGAGGGAGTTGAACGCTGTGGAAATCATTCCTTCGGATAAAACAGAAAAGATCTATCATCAGGTCAGCGCCGGTTCTGAAAAGCAGCCCCTGATGGAGAAGGTTTTGAAGGTCGGAAATGAACTGCACGCGGATGTTGTGGCGGTCGGGTTTGTTTACCGTTACCGTGAGAGAGTCGGCTACGCCTATTCCACCGAGCATCCCGCATCGGTCGCTTTTGAGATTCACCTGATTTCCGTCAAGGATGGCACTACACTGTGGCGCGGGGCCTTTGATAAAACGCAAAGATCACTGACGGAAAATGTCTACGAGGTATTCTCTTTTGTCAAAGGCGGCGCCAAATGGGTGACTGCACGTCAATTGACAAAACTTGGCGTTGACGAGGTCTTCAGGACGTTTTCAGGCTTTGGGCCCTGAGTCTGGGGGCAAAGTGTGAAAAGGACATCGCTTGCGCTGATCTGAAGCATTATTCACAAAGGAGTCTGTGTTGATCATCATTCCCGCGGTTGACATAAAAAACGGACAGTGTGTCCGGTTGGCACAGGGTGATTTTGACCGTGTGACCGTTTATGGCGATCATCCGGCGGCTATGGCAAAACGCTGGGCCGAAAAAGGTGCAGAGCGCATTCACCTTGTTGATCTGGATGGTTCTGTGGCCGGTTTGCCGAAGAACGCGCCAATTATCTGCGAGATTGCAAAATCTGTTTCCGTGCCGGTTGAAGTTGGCGGCGGCATCCGTAACATGGAGACGATCAATTATTACCTGGAAAATGGCGTGTCGAGCATTATCCTGGGCACGGCGGCAATCCAGGATGAAGAATTTGTAAAGACAGCCGCCCAAATCCATCCCGGGAAGATCATTCTGGGGATCGACGCACTCGGTGGACAGGTTGCTGTTCGTGGATGGACGCAAAAGACCGGCCAGCAGGCAGTCGAACTGGCGAAGCGCTATGAAAACTGCGGGATTCAGGCCATCGTTTATACGGATATTCAGCGTGACGGCATGGAAACGGGTGTGAATGTGGAGGCGACACGGGCGCTTGCAAAGGCGGTAACGATCCCAGTGATTGCATCCGGCGGTGTGGCCACACTTGCGGACATTGACCGTTTGCTGGCTGTCCGGGACTGCTCGTTCTTTGGAGTGATTGTCGGCCGCGCGCTCTACACAGGTGCGATTGCACTGGAAGACGCCATCGCGAAGACACGCGAAACCTCATCGAATCAGGGAGGAAAAAATATGTCAGATTGTATTTTTTGTAAAATTATCAACGGGGATATTCCCTGCACGAAGGTTTACGAAGATGACGCCGTTCTGGCCTTTGATGATATTCATCCAATGGCTCCGGTGCATGTCATCATCATTCCGAAAAAACATGTTGCGACGCTGATGGATGTTGACACAGTCCAAAAGGATATTGCGGGGCTTTTGTTTGCAGCCGCGCAGAAAGTCGCTAAAATAAAAAACGTGGCCGACGGAGGGTTCCGTACGGTTATAAACTGCAATGCCGATGGTGGACAGATCGTGTTTCATTTGCACATGCATCTGCTCGGCGGCAGAAAACTGGAAGATCAGTTAGGTTAATTCGAGGTAAATTATTATGGATGTTAATGCCAGGATCAATCAAGAAATGGTATCGGCGGCAAAGGCCAAAGACAAAATCAGACTTTCTGCTGTCCGCATGCTGAAGACAGCTCTGCACAACAAAGAAATCGACCTGATGCGGCCGCTTAACGAAACGGAAACCATGCAGATTCTGTCCGGACTGGTGAAGCAGCGAAAAGACTCAATCGAACAGTTCGCCAAAGGTGGAAGACAGGACCTTGTGGAAAAAGAAGAGGCGGAATTGAAAATCCTGCAGGAATTCATGCCTGCGCAAATGTCTGAAGAAGACGTGGAAACACTCATCAGGAAAGCGATTGCCGATGTCGGCGCCGTTTCCGTCAAGGATATGGGCAAGGTCATGAAGGTCTTGATGCCGCAGATTACCGGCAAGGCGGATGGAAAAGCCGCCGGCGAAAAAGTGAAGGCACTTTTATCCCAATAAGGGCCTCATCCATACGGGTTTCAGGAAGAACGTAAGAGGGGCAAGGCAATCATTGGTGCGTTTTGATGACAGCAAGATTGAAGAAATAAAAAGCAGGGTGGATATTGTCGAGCTTGCCTCCGAATATCTGACTCTGAAAAAGGCAGGCAGGAACTATCTGGGGCTTTGTCCTTTTCATCAGGAAAAAACGCCTTCATTTACCGTCAACCG
>CAZXIP010000019.1:0-8593 GCA_964640755.1 uncultured Smithella sp.
AAAAGTTTCAATATCAAAGGACTCGTTCATATTACCGGCGGCGGTTTTTACGACAATATTCCACGCATTATTCCCGATGTCTGCAGGTGCGTCATCACCACGGGCAGCTGGCAGATTCCCCCGATTTTCTCTGTTATTCGCGACATCGGCCATGTGGATGAAAAAGAAATGTTCCGGGTTTTCAACATGGGAATCGGCATGATGATGATCGTTTCGGAAAAAGAATCACAGGAAATTCTTGACCGTCTGAAAGTAATGGGAGAAACCGCATACCTGATCGGCACGATCGAAAAAAAGGAACCCAATCAGGCTTCCGTCTGTTTCACCGGAAAATAACGGCAAATCTATGAGCGAATTTTTAAAGCTGGGTGTTTTGATTTCCGGCAGCGGATCAAATCTTCAGTCCATCATTAATCATATTGAACAGGAAGGCCTGCCTGCCCGGATTCAAATCGTTGTGAGCAATAATCCGGAAGCCTATGGTTTAATAAGAGCAAAAAATCATCATATTGCCTGCGCCGTTATCAACCATCAGGATTATTCCAGCCGGGAAGACTTTGACCGTGAATTGATCCGCCTTCTAAAGAATGCAGATGTCGATTTGATCGTGCTGGCCGGCTTCATGAGGATTCTCACAGCGTCTTTTCTGCGGGAATTTGAGAACAGGATTATCAATATCCACCCTGCCCTGCTGCCTGCATTTCCGGGAACGCACGTGCAACAGAAGGCCATTGATTACGGCGTAAAGTTTTCCGGGTGTACCGTTCATTTTGTAGATGAAGGTGTTGATACCGGCCCTATTATCATTCAGGCGATCGTACCGGTGCTTCCCGATGATACTGCTGAAAACCTCGCCGCCAGAATATTAATTGAGGAGCATAAAATCTATCCCCAGGCTATCCGTTATTTCGCGGAGGGACGAATTATTAAAAAAGGCCGTCACGTGGAAATTGCCAATATCAAAAATTGTGACGCCGCCGTGTTGCGTAATCCACCCCTGGACCGTTAACAGGAACGCGAAATGTTCCGGAGGAAAATAGTGTTTTATGTATGACCTGATTGTCATAGGTGATGATCTTTCCTCTCACGTAGCGGCTGCCTATGCCTGCGGGAACGGGCTGAATACGCTGCTGATCGCGGAAAGCGGGCTTGGCGGGCTGAACCTGATCGGTGATTTTATTTTCAATATCGATCCCACGCCGATTACGGGTCTGGGCAGGGAGGAACCGGGACTGTCTGTCCTGATTGAACTGGGGATTGTGCTTCCCGAAGACCACGCATCGCCCATTGATACGGCATTTCAGATTATTCTCCCAGATAAACGGATCGATTTTCACAGCGATCCGGCCCTGCTTCAAGCGGAATTGGCCCGTGAATTTCCCGAACTGGCAGATGACATCAGGGATTTTTATAACATCGCTTCGGATGCTTCCGAGGAATTTGAAAACTGGCTGACCCAACATCCACAGCTTCAGCCGAAAAATCTGCAGGAATACGTTGCTTATCTTAAAATACTCCCTTTCATTGTCCGGTACAAATTCGGCGCGGTTCATTTTGATAAAATTCTATTGAATAATGCGGCCCTGGAAAAAGTCTGGGAGGCACAGCAGGCGCTTCTTTCTTTCAACAACGAAGATTTATTTTCCTTTTCTTCCGCTTTTCAGTATTGTGCACCCATGCGTGGTGTTTCTTTTTTCCCCCAGGGCAAACAATTCTTATTCAACGCGCTCATTGAAAAAATTGAATCGAACAAAGGGCTGTACTTGAATCATTATCAGGTATCATCGATAACCAGAAACAAAACAATCGAACTGGAAATAAAATCACCGGATGGCACAACAACCAACGTCTCAGGACTAAATCTGATTGTCAGCACAAAATCTGATGCGCTGTCTTTGCTTCAGCATAACCGTAAACACTTGAGTCTGTCGGACTGGTTGCGTCCGCTCAAAATCACTTACTATCCGTTTACGATATTTCTTGGCATTGCAGCAACATGCCTGCCCGAGCAGATGGCCAGGCATGTTGCTGTCGTTTCGGATGTAACGAAAGATCTTTATGACAACAATCTGATTATTCTGGAGACGAGTCTTCCGGAAAAGGATAAGGTTCCTGCTCATGCAAAGACATCGCTCACGGCAACGGTTTACCTTCCCGACCAGCATGAGAACTGGACCCCGGACGCTCTAAAACGTGAGGCCGATTCCGTTTTGGACAGACTCGATGTTTTTTTCCCTTTCTTAAGAGATCATGTTGAAATGTCCGATATTGACAAGGCCATAGACATTTCTTCTGAATCACGTAAAGTCATCAGTCCGAAATATAAAGTGCGCAATTCATTCTTCACATCTTTTGCAGCCAAAAACAACAAGACGCTTTATGACAATGTTTTTTTGACAGGGACGTCATTGCTGTCCGATGCGGGTTTTGACGGGGAAATCCTCTCCGGTAAAAATGCCGCGCTCCGGATAATCCAGAAAAGGAGTTGATGTCATGAACAATCATTTCAAGATCGCAAACCTCGGAAGCTGTATGGTGGATTCTCCTCTGAACATCAGCAATTTTGTTGATGACGGTGACAGGATTTTATTTCATGCCCGCCTTGCCGATTATTCGGAAATAAAAACTTCTGCCGGAAAGCCTTTGTCCATCGAGCCGGCCGGCCCCCGCAAAAAGATTTTTTTTGATCCAGACCAGACCAAGGCTGCAATTGTCACGTGTGGCGGTCTTTGCCCCGGCATCAACGATGTGATCCGTTCGGTAACCATGACGATGTTTTACCGCTACGGCGTGAAAAATATTCTTGGAATCAAATACGGGCTGCGTGGGCTGAATCCGGCATACGGGGACAAACCCGTGAAGCTTACACCGGACTATGTGAAGGACATCACGCACATTGGCGGAAGTATTCTTTCGTCATCCCGAGGTCCTCAGGAGGCAAAGGTGATGGTTGATTATCTGGAAAGCCTCAACATCAACATTCTTTTCTGTGTCGGTGGTGACGGGACCATGAGAGCTGCGGAAAAATTGACAGCGGAAATTACTGAAAGAGGAGCGCAAATTTCCGTTATCGGAATTCCCAAAACCATCGACAACGATCTGAACCTGATTGAAAAATCCTTCGGATTTGACACGGCCATCGATAAAACCGTAGAAGCGGTACGCAGCGCCCATGTGGAAGCCAAGGGTGCCTTTAACGGCATTGGCCTGGTGAAAATCATGGGCCGGCTGTCCGGTTACATTACAGCCACCGCCGCACTGGCTCAGGGTGACGCGAATTTTGTACTGATTCCCGAAGTTCCTTTTGATTTGGAAGGAGATCAGGGGTTCTTAAAAGCGCTCGAAAACAGGATGAAGAAGCGGGGACATGCGGTTATTCTGGTGGCGGAGGGTGCGGGGCAGGAGCTGATGAACCGGCATCCCACTGAACAAAAAACGGACGCATCGGGAAATATCCGCCTTCAGGACATCGGTTTGTTCCTGAAAGATGCCATCAACCGGCATTTCCGGGAAATAAATCTGGAAATCAATTTGAAATATATTGAACCCAGTTACCTGATCCGCTCCGTCCCCGCCAATGCCTCGGACAGCATTTACTGCAGCTCTCTGGGACAATACTCCGTGCACGCGGCAATGGCGGGGAAAACAGGATTGCTGGTGGCGCTCAGGAGAAATGAATATGTCCATTTGCCCCTGTCTGCGGCAATATCCGGCAGACAGATTGATCCGCAGGGCAGTGTCTGGCAGAGAGTTCTGGAAACAACGGGGCAGTCTGCACAGATGAGGAATGGCCGATAGCCATATATCAACTTGTGTGATGTCTTTATTTAATTGTAAAAAATGCTTGCAAAATAAACCATTATAGCTTAGGAACCACCTACATTTTTCAAAAGGAGTTAAACCATGTCTCGTATTTGTGACGTATGTGGAAAAAAGCCGCAGGTAGGCAATAATGTCAGTCATGCCAATAATAAGAGCAAAACCGTCTGGCGTCCGAATCTTCAGAAGTTGCGATGTGTTGATGATAAAACGGGAGCCGTCAAAAGGATGAAAGTATGCACGCAGTGCATCCGTTCCGGTTCTGTCAAAAAAGCCACCTAATCTGTTGGATACCAACCGCAGTTCGTTATTATCACTGCACTCTGCTGAAGAAATTCTTCGTTTTCAATGGACTGCAGGGCATCTTGAAACAGGGTTGAAATAGCATCAGCAAACAACGCACTGTCATTTCTCAGGCCGAATCTGTCCGTAAAAAGGCGAATTCGGCCTTCGATATTCATAATCCGATTCATTCTTTCTTTCGTGATATACGACACGGCATTTTTCAGCACATCCCGGGCATGGTCTTTTGGAATTCCGTAAAGCCATGAAATATCTTCACAAAATTCATTGCACTTTCGGTCGAACGTGAAATGAATAGCATCTTCCAGAAGTTCTATCGAACCGTCGTCATGGATATGCGATAAAATCACCAGGTCATAAATCATTTCGATGATTAAGTGAGAACGGTAGGCAGCTTCGTTGTAAGAGATATCCTTTCCGATGATCTTATACAATTCTACAATAGATTCTATAAGATGCCGTCCCTTTACATATGTGTATCCTTCGGAATGAGGGTCAAAACCTTCCCTGCATTGAAGGCAGATGCTCCCATAATGTGCCAGGTCGTCCACCAGAAGATGAAACATGATGTATGCTGTGCGTTTATGATCCGGCGGCGCTTGAATAAACCGGTCGATGAAATGGGTCTGGTTAGCGTTTATGTCAGGATGAAGCGTAAGCAAATCTGGTGCAATATTATATATATAGATATCTGGATCGCTGTTTTTGACATCTGATGAATCCATGATTTTCTGCAGTAGGCAGGTATGGGTCAACATCAGCATGAATTCACCTGAGTATGACAGGAAGGTATTTCTTTCATCAAGAACCGGTGTTTCAGATGCGCCATGATGTTTTCCACATCTTCCCCAAAATCCGGCATGATTAAAATTTGAATAATGGCCTCTTTGGGATCAATAGTCGAAACGGTAACCAACCCTTCATAACCTTCCAGTATAAACTGTACAAGCGCAATATCGCTTGTATTTATTTTAAGCCATTTCCTTTGCATTTCTTTTTTAACTATCATTTATCGTTTTAAAGATCAAGATGATCAATGAATGCTTGACATAGGATTTCCCGCTGATATGATAAAAAAGAAAATAATATTAAAGATGAATGTATGATCCGAGAAGAACGTCTGCCGGTGACACAATGGAAGCTGAAAGATACCGGCCCCCAAAATATTGAAGAATCCCTGGCAAAGGAATTCGGCATTTCCAGGATCATTTCTCAGCTGATAATGAACCGGCAGGTTTCCAGTCTGGAAGACGCGCACCGGTATCTGTATCCCTCCCTTAACGATCTACACAGCCCTTTTTTAATGCAGGACATGAAAAAAGGCGTTAGCAGGCTGATCAAAGCGATTCACGCCGGTGAAGAAATCGTCATCTACGGCGACTATGACGCGGATGGGATTACATCCGTTGTCATTCTATACAAATTCATAAAAGAGCTGACCGGAAATGTTTCTTATTACATTCCGGACAGGGTTCAGGAAGGTTACGGACTGAAAATCCCGGTCATCGACCAGTTTAAGGGGAAAAACATCAAACTGATCATCACGGTGGACTGCGGAATTTCCGATATCGAACAAATCGCTTATGCAAAGTCTGTCGGTATCGATACGATTGTACTGGATCATCATGAAATATCTGATCAGCTCCCTGATGCCGTGGCCTGTATCAATCCGGCCAGATCAGACTGTTCTTTCCCGTTTAAACACCTGGCCGGTGTCGGGATCGCCTTTAATTTTCTCATCGCGCTTCGGGGCACACTGCGCAAAGAAGGTTTCTGGAAGGACGACCGGTATCCAAACCTAAAAGAATATTTGGATATTGTCGCGCTGGGCACCATTGGCGATATCGCGCCGCTGGTTGGCGAAAACCGGATTTTTGCAAAAATCGGCCTGGAATTAATCACGGAAGGCAAACGTCCCGGCATCAAGGCGCTCAAGGAAGTAAGCGGCATTGACGGACAATTGATCGATTCCTTTAAAGCATCCTTTTGCCTGATCCCGAGAATCAATGCCGCGGGCCGCATCGCTTCTCCTTTGGACGCGGTTCATCTTCTTCTGGCGGAGAATCTGGATGAAGCAAGACCGCTTGCGGAAAAACTGGATTTACATAACCGCAGGCGCCAGGCTATGGAAAGAGACATCCTTAACGAAATTCTCGGCGAGCTGGGGACAAATCCTGACCTGGAGAATATAAACTCCCTGGTCTTTTCATCCGAAAAATGGCATCCGGGGGTTGTGGGCATCGTCGCCTCGCGTCTTGTGGACCTTTACAGCCGGCCGACGTTTGTCATCAGCCTTAAAGACGGCGTGGGCAAAGGTTCCGGACGAAGCGTGTCTGATTTTAACATCCACAAGGGATTACAGCAGTGCGCGTCACTGCTTTTATCTTACGGCGGTCACTACCGCGCAGCGGGAATTTCCATAAAAGAGGATGACATTGACGAATTTGCCTGCATGCTGGATGAAATCATCCGCAATTCGGTTCAATCCTCGGAAATGGTTTCTCATACCTTCATTGACACCGAATGTCAGCTTCGGGACATCAACCTTGATCTTGTGCATCAAATCTCCATGCTTGCCCCCTTCGGTTGCGACAATCCGGAACCTATCCTTTGTGTACGCAATATCAAAGTCACTTCGCCTGCGGTCGTCGGAAACAATCATCTCAGAATGCACCTGGTATCGAGTGAAGCATCCTGCAATGCTATTTGGTTTGGCATGGGTAAATATCTCGGAGCCGTGAATGGCGCAAATCTTGACGTGGTTTTCTCCCCGCAGATTAATTACTGGAACGGATCGTCCGACATTCAGTTGAAAATGAAGGATGCCGCTATTCTTTCATAAAGAAAGGATCATCCATGGACAAATCAACAAAAGCAGCCCTGTACAGCGCTCTTCTCTTCCCAGGGTGGGGACAGTTTTATCTGAAATGTTATAAAAGAGGGCTGGTTTTTTTTCTACCCGTGTTGATGGGGTCAATTGCCCTTGCCTGGTCGGTGGTTCGTGCCGGTTCCGCCATTATTCAGGCGGCTCCTTTCAAAAAAGGAACGGTGCAGGTGGCTGACATCGTCCGGGTATCGGCTGATGCCCTGAAAGCGGTCGATCTTTCCTATCTCCTTATGATGCTGCTTCTTGTTGCCGCTTTGTGGATTTTGTCCATTGTTGATGCATATCAACTTGGAAAAAAAATGGTGACAATCTCTACCACTGGCGGGAATCCACAATGATCTTCTGGTCAGTGGGCATCGTTCCGGCTTCCACATATTCAACAGCATCAATCTTTACCGTGCAAATCTCCCGGAAAAGTTTTCTGAATTTTTCTTCCCATGCATCCGTCCCGACTTCTATGGTTCTTTTTTCCAGTCGCAGCGTCAAGACATCTTCGTGTCCCTTGCGGCTGACCACCGCCTGAAGCGCCAGGTTGTTGAATTTCGCAGAAATCATCTTCATCTGACTGGGCGCAATGAACAATCCCCGGACTTTCACCGCGTCACCTACCCTGCCTGCAATGCCCGCCAGCCGATAGGACGTCCTGCCACAGGAACATTTTTCAGTAATCAGCCGGGACAGATCACCGGTACCAAACCGAAGCAAAAAGAAAATATTATTGAGTCGGGTGACAACCACTTCACCCATTTCTCCCGGGGCAACATTCCTGCCGGTTGCCGGATCGACGATTTCCACAATCGTTTCTTCGCAGATGTGCCACCCGGATTTCTGCGGGCATTCATAAGCCACATCACCAACCTCGGTTGCTCCATACATCTGATAGGTATCAATACCGTATTCTTTTTCAAACACAGTCTTCAGCGAAGGCAGCAGCGGTTCAGCTGCAAAACAGGCTTTTTTGACACAGAAATCTTTCCTGAAATTAAAACCCATTTCTTTGGATTTTTCGATAATGGACATTAAAAAGCTGGGCGTTCCGACATAGGCTGTCACCTTCAAATCTTTGATTAACTGAACCTGAATCTGTGAAGATGATGTTCCGGATGGAACAACCGTCGCTCCGACTTTGCGCAGACCGTTGTGAAAAGTGAGTCCCGCGGCTACCAGATGATAGGAAAAGGCGTTCAATGCAACATCTTTAGGCCCAATGCCTGCCGCAAAGAACGCTCTGGCCCATAAATAATCCGTTTCGGAAAGATGCGGTTCGTAGACAGGTCCCGGTGAAGTAAAAATACGGTCAATGGCCGCAGTTGAATTCTCCAGTCCGGCATAAGGCAGACTCTTCATTTCCATTTCCACAAGCTTTTCCCGTGAGGTTACCGGCAGAATCTCTAAATCTTCCCGTGTTTTTATTTTGGCGGGATTGATTTTATGGCTGTCGAGTATTTTTTTCAACGCAGATGATTTTTTATAGCCCAGCTTTACCATACTGGACAGAGTCTCATCCTGCTGTGCACTTCTTTCTTTATGGCTCCACGATTCTTTTTTATCAAAAAATCGTTTCATAATATATTCTCCTTTTTT
>CAZXIP010000019.1:8693-18072 GCA_964640755.1 uncultured Smithella sp.
GCTGCGGTTAGTGGCCGAGCGACCGCGAGGTTCGTTGTACAGACGTGTTTGCTGAATGTTTCTTTTGGATGTCCTTCCCTGCGCTGGAATTGGCAAGAGAAAGGCATGTTCTTCTTAGCTCATTTACAACCTTCAACCGTTTGGCAATAGCCTCAGCACTCATATCAATCTTCATTTTCCAAACTCCTGAGATATTCAATATCATCCTGGTCCTGACCAGTGTTGCGTAATGATTTGAGTAAAATCAGCCCTTGCGGAGCAACAACTTTCAATGGGTTGCCTTCCCACTCGACTGTGAGGCGGCCATCCCACGCTTTTTTCGTTTGTGGGGTTACTACAAGTAAATCCAACACAAAATATTCCCCTGAATTCTTATCGACCTTGCTCAGTCGATGAATAATAACAGCACCGTCATTAAATTTTATCGGCGCGGAACTCATGGTAAACCCCAGTTCTTGTGCCGCTTTCTTGGTTTCCGAAAGAAAATCCGGGTCGATCATAATATCAATATCAAGTGTTGCCCGGGGCTTTGCATAAACGGCGATAGCCAAACCTCCACATAAGGCATAATCGATTCCTGCCTGATCTAATTTTAGAGACAGTTTTTTAAGTTCTTCTAAAAGGTCCATTTTGATCTACTAAAAATTGTGTATGACTGTCAATAATTGTTTATTTACAGTAATTTATTATGATATTCAATGAATTTCAGCATAGTCTGCTTTGACGGATTGACGAAACTGATTACAGCCAGCGTTTGCGACGCCGATAGGCTTTAACGTCTTTATAAGATTTGGCGATACCCGAAGCTGCCATTCCCAGATAAAATTCTTTGACATCCGGATTGTCAGATAACTCTTTGGATGTCCCTTCCATGACTATTTTCCCATTCTCCATCACATAGCCATAATGAGCAACCTGCAGTGCCATATGTGCATTCTGTTCGACCAGTACAATGGTTGTGTCATGTTCTTCGTTTATTTTTTTGATGATGCGGAAGATCTCCTGAACGACCAGCGGTGCCAGTCCCAGCGAAGGTTCATCCAGCATCAGTAATTGCGGATGTGCCATCAGGGCGCGTCCAATCACCAGCATCTGCAGTTCTCCGCCGCTGCAATATCCAGCCAGTGACTTTCTTCTGGCTACCAGAGCCGGAAAATAGTGGTAAACGAGTTCCAGATCCTTCTTATAAGGTTTCCCCGGCCTTGTGGCCGTGCCGACGCGAAGATTTTCTTCAATCGTCAGGTACTTGAAAGGCTGGCGGCCTTCCAGCACCTGAATGATGCCCTGACGCGTGATGAATTCCGGGGCCTGGTTTTGAATATTCACGCCATTGTAAATAATGTCTCCGTCCGTTACTTCACCGTTTTCCGGTTTCAGCAGCCCTGAAATTGCCTTGAGAGTCGTGGTCTTTCCCGCTCCGTTGCTGCCCAGGAGTGACACGATATGGCCCCGTTCCACGCTCAGCGATACGCCCTTGAGCACCTGAATGACGTTGGAATAGACAACGGAAATATTGTTTAACTGCAGTAAAATTTCACTCATCGTTGATCCTTGCCCGATCAGACGGGTCAATCAAATTCACGAAATTCGTTTTCGTTAAAATAAACAAATGGATTTCGTTCATGCTAATATGAAAACGGCCAGAGCCGGAAATAAGAACGCAGAATCCTCCATAACTCCGCAATGCCTTTCGGTTCCAGCAGAATAAACAGGACAATTGCCAGGCCGAAAACCAGTTCACGCAGAGGCGCCATATTCAAACCCATACTGGTGATGAAACTGACGTTCATCAAAACCCCCGTCGTGTAACGCAACACCTCATTGAGAACGGTAATGAAGGTTGCGCCGAAAATCGCGCCGGGAATATTACCCATGCCGCCGATAATGACCATGGCGATAAATTCCACTGACAATCCCAGATTAAACGGTTCTGTTGTGATACTGACCATATAATAAGCCCAGATGGCTCCGGCAAAACCGGCATAGAAAGAACTGATGGCGAAGGATAACAGTTTGTATTTGAAGATGGGAATCCCCATGCCTTCAGCCGCGCGGTCGTTGTCACGAATAGCAATAAACGCCCGTCCGTATTTGCTGCGCATGATGTTTACGGCGAACCACGTCATCATGACCAGGCAGGTGAAAATAAAAAAGAAAAACATTTTATTGCCGGCGATGGTAAAATTAAAAATCTGAGGGGCGGGTAGTGTGATGCCCATGGTTCCCTTGGTCAGGCTTTCCCACTGAATCAGCACATACTCAATGATAATCTGTCCGGCCAGTGTTGCGATGGTCAGGTAAAGTCCTTTCAACCTGCCGGACGGAATACCGAAGATCATGCCGACCAGAGCCGTGATGAGACCAGCGGCGGGAATTGACAGATAAAAAGGCACTCCCAGACGGGTTGCCAGAATCGCCGCCGCATAGGCACCGACTCCAAAAAATGCCCCGTGTCCCAACGATATCTGTCCGGTGTAGCCGACAAGGATATTGAGACCGATGGCGGCAATCGCGAGGATGCCGATCGTGTTTAAGATATAGAGAAAATATGGGCTTAAAACAAACGGCGCCACGCCGAAAAGCAGGGCCAGAAAAACGCCCAGGCTGACCCTTCCGAACCAGGTCTCAAAAATGGATAATTCCTGGGTGTAGTTTTCATGATAGTTGCCGCAGGGATGAAAAGACATTTTTTTCATATCGATTTCTGCTTTCTAAACTCTTTCAATCTCCACCAGTCCGAACAGCCCATAGGGTTTGACCATCAGAATAAACACAAGGACAATATAAGGAACAACGTCGCGCAGTGACGGCGAAAGATATCCGCCGGTAAAGGTTTCCAGAAGCCCGATGATAATGCCGCCGATGATGGCGCCCCCGATGCTATCAAGTCCCCCCAGAATGACCACGGGGAATACTTTCAGACCGATGGCACTCAAATCATGAACATTCACACCGTTAATGATACCAAGGACGATCCCGCTCATGCAGGCCACCATCGCGGCAATCGCCCAGGAAAGTGCAAAGACGCGCCGTACATGAACACCCAAAGATAACGCAGCCTTTTGATTATCGGCTACAGATCGCATGAAAATTCCCTGTGACGATTTCTTAAAAAACAATCCAAAGAGAACCAGGAAAATAATACTGATCACCAGTGTAGCTGAATAAACCGGCGCGATGTAAATCGACCCTAAATGGATTTCCAGCGAAGGAGGCAGAAATTCCGGATAGGTTTGCAGATTGCCGCCCCAGATCAGCAGAATGAGCCCCTTGAACATGGCGGATAGTCCGACAGTCAGCATGATGACAAAAATCAGTTTTTCACCGATTAGCGGCCTCAGGAAGAACTTTTCAATCAGAACTCCCAGGATGAAGCAGCCGGCCAGCGTCAGCACAAAAGAAGCGGCGATGGGCAGTTTCCCCCAGGTAACGAGCGAAAGAAAAAAGAAGGCACCCAGCGCCAGAAGTTCTCCATGAGCAAAATTAAGAACACTCGATGCCTTGAAGATCATGACAAAGCCCATGGCGGAAATGCCGTAAAGCAGTCCGACGCAAATGCCGTTGACCAATAGTTGCAGAAAAAAATCCATAGCCTGATTCCTTAATCCACGCTGAGAATGTTGATTGTGGTTTCGATTTCGCCGATTCGTCCATCCCGGTAGCGGATTTTTCCCGTGACCGGAACACTCTTCACCGCACCATACATCGCCTCGATGATTTTAATATACAGACCGTAAACAAACCGGCGGCGCACCTTTCCGGTTCGGGTCAATTCGTCATCGTCCGCGTCCAGAAGTTTGTAAAGAAGAACGAATTTCCGGATCTTCATCACCTCGGGAAGCTGTTCATTGACCTGACGGACTTCCCTGAGGATCAATTCCTCCACGGCCTGCTGCTGGGATAAGTCCATGTATGTAGTGTAGGGGATCATTTTTTCTTCCGCCCAGTTGCCGACGTTGCCCAGGTCGATATTGATCATGGCGGATATATAGGGACGCGCTTCCCCAAAGGTGACCGCCTCCTTGATATAGGGACTGAACTTCAGACGGGTTTCTATAAAATCCGGAGAAAAAGCATCACCGCTTTTATTGCGGATAATGTCTTCTTTTCGGCCGATAATCAGCAGATGGCCACCCTCGTCAATGTAACCCGCGTCCCCTGTTTTGAGCCAGCCGTTTTCAAATGCCGCTTCCGTTGATTTGTAATCATTGTAATATCCTGAAAAGTTGGCTTCCGATTTCACAAGCACTTCCTGGTCCTCGGCAAGTTTCACTTCTGTCAGAGGCAGAGGTTTCCCCACCGTCTCCAGTTTGACTTCATCATCGGGCTGAACCTGAAAAATCCCGCAGGATTCTGTCAGGCCATAGCACTGTTTCAGGTTCAGTCCGATCGCCCGGAAAAATCCGATGACATCCGGGCTGATCGGATGACCTCCGGTGAAGGCACTTTGAAAATGAGAACACCCCAGACGATCCAGCAGGGGATTGTAAACAGCCAGTGTCAGAAACCGGTACAGTGCTTTTTCAGGCCAGGAAATGGTCTGGCGGTGTAGTTTTTTGTCAACCACCGACCTGCCGACTTTTTCCCCGAGATGGAAGAGCTTTCTCTTGATAAAGCTGGCATCGGATATTTTCACGCGAATGCGCGATGCCATGTCTTCCCAGAAACGCGACGACGTAATCAGCATGGAGGGGCCGATGTCCCGGAAATCTTCCAGCACCGTTTCTGCTGTTTCCGGAAAGTTCATGGTCATTGCACTGCCCAGGGCCACACCCATGCCCCACATCTGATCGACGATCCAGGCGGGCGGAGACATGGAGATCCAGTTTTCTTCCGGTTGAATATTTGCGTTATCAACCCACTGGGCCGCCATGGTGGTCAGATTGCGGTGGGACAGCATGGCGATTTTAGGAACACCGGTGGTTCCGGATGTCTGAATCATCACAGCGACATCCTGCGGACGCCCCTTGCTGATTTCCTTTTCAACATAGTCCGGATGATCCGTAATAAAATGATTGCCGATCTCGAGGAGTCCGGCATAACTGATCAACCAGGGATCACCCTCATAGGAAGTCATGCCTGTTGGATCAACGTAGATAACTTTTTGCACATGCGGCAGTTTGTCTTTAACTTCGAGGAGCTTATCCGCCTGCTCCTGATCCTGAACAACGACAACGGGCGAATGAATGCGGTTTATGGAAAACGTCAGCTCTTCGGCAATGGAAGATGTGAACAGATTAAGTGTAGTAGCGCCCAGAGCGTGCGCCGCCAGTTCACAGAATAACCATTCCGGTGAATTATTGACAATCATGCACATGTTATCGCCCCGTTTCATATTCAGGGCTGCAAAACCGGCAGCGGTTTTCACCACATAGTTAAAATAATCATCCCATGTATATTTTTCCCATATTCCGTATGCTTTTTCACGGATTGCCGTCTTCGTGTTCCCGAACGTTTTCGCGTTTTGAGCCAGCAACTGTGGCAGGGTGACATGATTTCTGATGGTCTTATGTGGTTTAAGCGTTTCCAAATGTTTAGCCTTCTGTTATTCCACCGTCTGAGCGTCGCCGAGATACGCCTTGATGACCTCTGGATTGGCGCTGATTTCTTCCGGAGTGCCTTCACCCAGTTTTTCTCCGAAGTTCAGCACCATGATGCGCCGGGCAATGCTCATGACGATGGACATGTCATGTTCAACCAGAACCATTGTGAGTCCCCATCGTCCGTTGAGCTCCAGAAGAAAACGCACCATATCTTCTTTTTCTTCAAGGTTCATTCCCGCAAACGGTTCATCCAGGATCAGCAGACGGGGTTCGAGGGCCAGTGCCCTGCCCAGTTCCACACGTTTCATCATTCCGTAAGGCAGAGAACCCACTGTCTGTTTGCGAATGGGCTGCATCTCCAGAAAGTCGATAATCTCTTCCAGGATCTGGCGATGTTTTATTTCTTCTTCCCGGACTTTCGGAGAAAAAAGGCAGGATCGCCAGAAGCTGTAGTTACAATGAATATGACGGGCCAGTGTCATGTTGGCCAGTACGGTCATCCCCGGAAACAGTTCAATGTTCTGAAAAGTTCTGCCGATTCCGACGTCGACCAGCTGGTGTGTATGCAGATGGGTGATGTTCTTTCCGTTGAAAATAATTTCACCCTGCTGGGGATGATAAAAGCCTGTGATACAGTTCAGCAGACTCGTTTTTCCTGCGCCATTGGGTCCGATCACCGCCATCAGTTCGCCGGTATGCACATTCAGGTCAACATCCTTGACGGCCACCACTCCGCCGAAACTGAGGCGCAGATTGTTTATTTCCAATTCGGCTTTCTTATCTTCTTGGGGCCGGTCGATCATAATCGAAGGCCGGCTGCGGAATGCTTTCATGAATACCTCGAGACACTCTTTAACGCCCCGTTTACAGCTGCGGGGACACCGGCACGTCCGGCATCCCCGCTTTTAACTATTTTTTAACCATTTGAATCTTATCTTTTCCGGGAACATAAAAATTCGTCAGGGGCACATAGGTTCCATCTTCTTTTACCATGACCATACGCGCCGTGAAGGAGCCCTCATGGTTATCTTTTGTATAGGTTACGGCAGGAAAGAGTCCGCCAAAATCTTCATTCTTCATCGATTCCATCGCCGCGTTGATCGTTTCCGGATTGATGATTTTGGATTTTTCATAGGCGCGGATAAACGCTCTCTCCATGATCATTCCGACAACCACACCTTCCCAGTAAGACGCATCAAAACTGTTTACGGTTTTATATCTTTTCCACAATTCTTTCATCACATCCATTCCCTTGGATTTGTCCGAAGGTAAGCCGCCCGGAAACTGCATAATCAGGCGATTCCGGATCAAACCTTTGCCCATTTTGAAGAAATCAGGATCTGTGGACGTCCAGGTCCCCAGAAAAAGAGGATTGTATTTGATGCGGTCCGCGCTTTTAAAAGCGGTAATGATGGCGGAAGGAAGCATCTGGATGAAAATATATTGAGCGCCCTTATTCTTCAGTCGCAGCAATTCCGTATTCAAATCAACCGTCCGGGGAGGGAATTCCTCGATGGCCACTAGGTCAATACCCAATTTCCCTGCGTATTCCTTGCTGGGCGCGTGAATCGAGCGTCCATAGGCGTTATTATATGTGAGCAGTCCGACTTTCGGCGCTTCCTTGCCTTTATGAATGGCCTTAATATACTCCAGTACGGCATAGCAATCCATCTTGTAGCTGCCAAAGGGCAGATACATGTAATGAATCGGTTTTTCGAGAAGTTCCCAGCTCGTGGAATAGTTGATGGTAGGTACTTTGTAGCGCTGGACAATCGGTTTTGCAGCCAAACCTTCTCCGGCGCCCCAGGTGGCGATCATGTCCACTTTATCCTGAAGAACAAATTTCTGAACGGCCGCCTGTGCTTCGGGGACTTTATAAGCGGTATCCACGGTGATCATGTCGATTTTGTGACCGGCTACACCGCCCTTCACTTCGTTCACATAACGGAAATAGTCTCGCTGGCCTTTTTCATGAAACTGTCCCCATGTGGACGCAGGTCCTGTAAGGTTGATTGCCGCACCAACTTTAATCGCTTTTTTCTGCGCCTGGGCCTGGCTGAAACCAAGCAGCACAAAAGCAGATACTGCCAGTACCGTCAAAATACTCCATTTTTTCATTTTCCCGTCCCCCTCTTCTAGTTTTTAAAAAATACTTCTCATCGGCAAAAAAAAACCGTGAGCAGATTTTGATCCGCCCACGGTTCATTCCCATTTATAATTGGTCATGATACTTTCAGGCAGACCTTGATGCCGATAAAGCTAAAAAAGTAAAAGGTGACCGCCTGTCTGAAAAATAAATATTGTTTTAACATCTGTTTACACGCCTCATGTTGGGCGGATATAGGCAAATAGCCGAAAAAAGTCAAGAAAAAAGTTAACGCAAATAATCCGCATGTCGCCGGTTTATCTCTCCTCGGACGGAATATAGTGTCTCAAATTGCTGCCGGTGTATATCTGCCGCGGCCGGCCGATTTTCAGCGGGACGGAATCATGCATTTCCTTCCACTGCGCAATCATGCCCGGCAATCTGCCGATTGCAAACATAACCGTAAACATGTCCGTGGGAATTCCAATCATCCTGTACAAAATACCGCTGTAGAAATCGACATTCGGATAAAGTTTCCGTTCAACAAAAAACTCGTCTGTCAGCGTTGCATCCTCCAGCTCCATAGCAATATTGATAAGCTGATCCTGATAGTTATGTTTTTTAAAGATTTTTTCGCAGTATTCTTTCAGGATCTTCGCGCGGGGATCGTAATTTTTGTATACGCGGTGCCCGAATCCGAAAAGGCGAAACTTGCTGTTTTTATCCTTGGCAGAATCTATGCATTGCCTGATAGTCAGTTTGTCGTTTTTAATCTGTTCGAGCATCTCGATCACTTTCTGGTTTGCGCCGCCGTGCAGAGGACCCCAGAGGGCACAGATACCGGCACATATGGATGCATAAAGATTGGCCATGCTGCTGCCGACTAACCGGACGGTTGACGTGCTGCAATTCTGCTCATGATCGGCATGCAGAATTAATAACGTGCTGAGTGCCCTTTCGATGTCCGGGTCCGGAACATAGGGATTCACCGGAGAGTCGAACATCATGTAAAGAAAATTCGACGCGTATTTCAGGTCGCGTTTGGGATAAACATGCGGATGGCCGATGCTGTGCTTGTAGGAATAAGCGGCAATCGTGCGGATTCTGGAAATAAGGGATGCGGCCATCAAGTCAAAAGTTTCTGCCTGAAAATCCTCTGTGTAATAGTCCGTGTAATAAACAGACATGGAGTTGACCATGGCGGCGAGGATGGCCATGGGGTGGGCTGTCGGCGGAAATCCGTCAAAAAATCGCAGCATTTCTTCATGAATCATCGAATTCTGAGTCAGGCGCTGAGAAAACACCTGCTGCTCCGCCTTATTCGGGAGATTGCCGTAAATCAGCAGATAAGCCACTTCGGTAAAACTGGCTTTTTCGGCAAGTTCTTCAATCGGGATCCCCCGATATCTTAAAATGCCTTTGTCTCCATCAATAAATGTTATTGACGATGTGCAGGCTCCGGTATTCTGATAGCCGACATCCAGCGTGATTAGACCTGTTTCCTGTCGCAACTGAGAAATATCGATGGCCGTTTCGTTTTCCGTACCTTCGATAATCGGCATTTCATGTGTCTTCCCTTTAAATGTTAACGTTGCTTTTTCCATTTTTTCTTTTTCTCCCGTCGGCAAATCCAAGTTAATGAACGGCTTTAACAAAAAACCGCAAATCCAAAATAAGTATGAAGAAAATATTTTACTTCTGCATTAGTCAGTGGATTGATGGTGAAATCAACTTATTTTGATTATCATAT
>CAZXIP010000020.1:0-3217 GCA_964640755.1 uncultured Smithella sp.
AAGAAGGTTTTTCAAAAACCCTTCAAGGTTCACTGGACTTTTGATGTGGAGATGTTTGCCAGGTTTCCCATCGTCACGGGGAAATCTCTGTCTGAAATCAGTTCCCGATGGGTAGAATGTCCTCTGGATGAGTGGTTTGACGTGCAGGGCTCAAATATCAAGCCAAAGCATTTTATCAAAGGGGGAGGTGAATTTCTTACGTTGTGCTTATACTTACGCACTCCCGCCCGAAAGATTTATGAAAAATATCTTCTTGAAACGTAACGGGAGCGTCTGAAGATGGAATCTCTCATCAAAAACAACCCGAACACTGCCCGGTTTCTGCTTCTTATGACCGTGTTTGGCATCTTATACATGACCGGTTTGCATAAACCTGTCGTTATTGATTATGATGAAGGTTTTTATGCCGAGATATCCCGCGAGATGTTCACGCAGAACGAATATCTTGTCCCTTCCTTAAACGGTGAAAACAATTTTGAAAAACCTCCCATGCTCTACTGGGGGCAGATGCTCGGCTATACATTATTCGGCATAAACGCTTTCGGGGCCCGCTTTGTCAATGCGCTGGCGGGAATTGCCCTGGTCCTCCTGATCTTTCTGATCGGACAAAAACCGCTGGGGGAAAAAACGTCTTTCAGGGCATCACTCATTCTGGGCAGTTCCATTTTTTTTGTTTATCTGTCCCGCATCGCCATGACGGACATGCTGCTGACACTTTTCTTTACGCTATGCCTGTATTTTGCCTGGAAGGCAATAGAGCGGTCGTCGCAGAATCAATCAGGAACATTTTATTTTTGGGCCGCCTGCGCGTTTGCGGGTTTTGCCATGCTCACGAAGGGAGCCATTGGAATTCTCTTTCCCGCTGTCACCGTATTTATTTATCTCCTGACCCTTGGCCGGTTGCGTGTTCTTTTTCAACCTTCATGGTTGATTCCGGGAATCATCATTCTGGTTGCCGTAGGCTTTTCCTGGTACCTTCTTCTGGGATTCAATCATCCCGAAGGCTTTTCGTTCATGAAAGAGCTTTTCATAAAACATCATTTTCAGCGTTTCTCGAAACCGATGGAGGGCCACTCGGGACCGATATACTTCTATCTGGTCGTTTTCCTCGCTGGTTTTATGCCCTGGAGCGCCTTTACGCCGCTTGCCGCTTATCACAGTCAATACAGGGATTCTTCAAACGAGCGTGTTCGGTTCCTCCGGTTCTTTCTGCTGTTTTCACTGGTCACGTTCATTTTCTTCTCCATAGCTGCCACCAAGCTGCCGAACTATATCTGCCCGGCTCTGCCCGGCATCGCCCTGCTAACGGCCACCCTCTTTGATCAAAAGAAAATAACTGGCAAATACGGCTGGCTGACGGCATCATATTCTGCGGTGCTTCTCGTCCTGGGTCTTGGCATATTCTGTTTTATCGCTCCCACGATCCTGGCACATCTGCCGCAAATGCTCGGGGAAAAAGCCTTGAAGGCGCCGGTTCTGGCACTACCTATCCATTTGGGATACACGCCTTATATTTGCGGTGCGATTTTTATCGTGACAGCCGTTTTTCTGGTGATCGCGGGTAGAAGGAAATCGCCGTCTTCGCTTTTTACGGCGCTTTCCATCTCCGCTCTGATTGTTACCGGCATTCTTTTCATGGTCGGCTTACCCGTGTATGACCGCCTTGTTAACCGCCCTCTCACACAGGTGGCCCAGCAGGCTGCTCTCCGAACTCCTGAAGACGGCCGTATTTTACTTCTGGAAGCCGGAAGCCGGCCAAGTGTGAATTTCTATTCCCGTCGTAAAACCATCGACAGCAGTATTCATTATCCCGAGGGATTAAAAAAACTCTTTCAAGAAAAAGATATAAAGGTCGGCATTACGACGGAGTACTATCTTGCAAAACTGAATCAGACGGGAATAAAAACCGAACGGCTCTTTGCAGACCGGGGTTATGTGCTGTTTAGGCTCCCTGTTGAGGATAGGACATTCAAATGAGAATTGCGATTGTCGGAATAGGGGGAGTTGGGGGATATTTCGGAGGGAAACTGGCCAGAGAGTATGCCTCCTCAGGCCCTCATGAAATCATCTTCATCGCCCGTGGAGAACATCTTCAGGCAATCCAGCATAACGGCCTGACGTTATTCACCCGGGAAGACGATTATGTTGCATGGCCGAATATTGCCACGGATGATCCGGTTGTAGCCGGCATGTTTGACCTCGTTTTCTTCTGTGTGAAAAGCTATTCATTGGAAGATTCGGCACATCGTGTAAAAACAAATATTCACAAAAACACCATTGTAATCCCTCTCCTGAACGGTGTGGAAAGCGCCGAAAGACTGCGGCCGGTCCTGCCGGACGCGGACATCATCGACGGCAGTGTCTATATTATCAGCCATATTGAAAAGCCGGGGGTCATCCGTCAGGAAGACGGGGCCTGCAAATTGATTTTTGGCACTAACGACGATCAATCCTCCCTGAAATACAACACTATTCTGGATATCCTGCTGCAGGCGAAAATCAACGCAAACCTGACAGATCACATATCTGAGGCCTTATGGGAAAAATATCTCCTGATGTGTCCGCTGGGATCGCTTACGGCGGCCACCGGAAAGACATACGGCACCCTTCTGGCAGATGCCGCGCTTAAAACAAAGCTGAGGGGAATGATGGAAGAAGTTACCGCTGTCGCCAGAGCCAGAAACGTCAATCTGCCTGAAAATGCAATCGACCGGACGATGGAAATGGCCGGCCGTTTTGCCTTTGACGCCAAGACCTCCATGCAGTTGGATAAAGAAAAAGGCAGGCAGACCGAGGTTGACACTCTGACGGGATTTTTATGCCGGGCGGGCAGGGAATCAGGAATTCCCACCCCGTTGCACGATGAAGTCTATCAGCAGATCATCCGTTGATTTCTCCGTAATCAATATATTCGCTCTCATCTCTTATATAATTGACAAAACGTCGGGTTTTGTTATAGGTGATTAAGTTTTAAACGGCGCTGGAGGTGTCGATTACTCCGTTTTCTTAGAATATGAGGTGATCATAGTGAAAAAGATTTCTATCGGTCTGATTGGTTTTGGAAATATCGGGACAGGTGTTGTAAAGCTCCTTGGGCAAAACGAGAAACTCATTTCTGAGAAACTGGGTGCAAATCTGGTCTTAAAGAAGATTGCCGATGTGAATATCACCGCATCGCGCGGGGTCAGGGTTTCAAAAAATGTCCTGACGACCAATG
>CAZXIP010000020.1:3317-17499 GCA_964640755.1 uncultured Smithella sp.
AATTTCATTCTGACCAAGATGACTGACGAGGGGAAACCATTCGACGCCGTTTTGAAAGAAGCGCAACAGCTGGGCTTTGCCGAAGCGGATCCGACATTTGACATCGAAGGGATTGACACCTCTCATAAGATGGCAATCATCCTTTCACTGGCTTATGGCAGAAAAGTCAGCCTCGGAGATATTTACGTCGAGGGCATTACCAAAATCAGCAGCGAGGATATTGCGTTTGCCAAAGAGCTGGGATACCGGATCAAGCTGCTGGCTATCGGCAGGCTCAAGGGCAGCGCCGTGGAAGCAAGAATCCATCCGACAATGATTTCATCCGGGCATCTGCTGGCAAATGTAAACCGGAATTATAACGCGTTTCATCTGGTCGGGGACGCATCCGGCCCGGTTTTTCTGTTCGGGCAGGGTGCAGGCATGATGCCGACAGCAAGCGCGGTTTTCAGCGACATTCTTGACAGCGCGCGCAATGTCATGAAAGGTATTTCCGGGCGAGTGCCGCTGAGATCCATTACTGAAACCGGCATGAAAGACATTAACCTGATACCGATGGACAATATTGAGACGAAGTATTATTTTCGTTTCTCCGTGCTGGACCGCCCGGGTGTGTTGTCAAAAATTTCCGGAATTCTTGGAGAAAACAATATAAGCCTGGCATCCGTCATCCAGAAGGCCAGACAGGAAGCCGGGCCCGTACCGATTGTCATGACGACATACAAGGCGAAGGAAAAAGATGTTCGCAAGGCGCTAAAGAAAATTGACAGACTTGACATTGTCAAGGATAAAACCATGCTGATTCGCATTGAAGATGAGTTAAGCTAGGACAAGATTACTGGAATATAAAATGAAATATATCGTATTATTGGGAGATGGAATGGCGGATTACCCGAGCAGGATGCTTGGGGGGAAAACTCCGCTTGAGTGCGCGCTGACTCCATTTCTGGATCAAATAGCCGGCCAGGGCACCCTGGGCCTTGTGGATACCGTGCCCGAGGGTTACACTCCGGGGTCGGATGTGGCCAACCTCAGCGTGCTGGGATATGATCCCAAAGAAACTTACACAGGCCGCGGGCCGCTGGAGGCTGCCAGCATGGGAATCCACTTGGAGCCAGATGATGTAGCATACCGATGCAATCTCGTCACCATCGGAAGCCAGGATACGGATGATGCCTTCATGGATGATTTTACAGCCGGGCACATTACTTCCGTTGAAGCCAGGGAAATCATCCAGCAGATCAACAGGAGCATCGGCTCATCACAGGTTCAGTTTTTCCCGGGCGTCGGTTACCGTCATTTAATGGTATGGAGAAACGCGGCCGGATCTCCGCAGACTACACCGCCTCATGATATTCCGGGAAAAGCGATTTCCCCCTATCTTCCTTCAGGGGATTATTCCGCGGAAATTCAAGAAATCATGAGGAAGGCGGTAGAAGTCCTCAAGGACCATCCGGTCAACCTCAGGCGTTTGGAGAACGGCAAAAAGCAGGCGAATTCCATCTGGCTTTGGGGTCAGGGAAAAAAGCCGCAGATTGTACCTTTGACTCAAAAATATAATCTGGCAGGCGGCATGATATCGGCCGTTGATCTCTTGAATGGACTGGGAGTGAATGCCGGATTAAAACCGCTGCGTGTTGAGGGGGCCACAGGATATATCGACACCAATTATGAAGGCAAAGCAAAAATGGCGCTTGATGCCCTTAAGTTCATGGATTTCGTTTTTCTGCATCTGGAGGCTCCGGATGAAATGGGCCATGAAGGCAATGCGGAAGGAAAAATCAGAGCCATTGAATTTTTTGATGAAAAGATAGTTGGACCGATCGTCAATAACATCAGCAAACTGGGGGACGAGTATCGGATTCTGGTTTTAAGCGATCACCCGACACCACTGGACCTGAAAACCCATGTCGGCGATCCGAGTCCTTTTGCCGTGCTGTCATCTGTCAAAGAGGAAAACAAGGCATCCGGACATCTCTTCACCGAACACGCCGCTAGGGAAAGCGGCCTTCTGGTTTCACCGGGCTATTTGCTGATGGATAAATTCATTCAGGACTGGAGCAGCCTTCTTGGAAAGTAATTTCACAAAAGTTCGCGTAATTTATGCAGATACAGACGCCATGGGTATTGTTTACCATACCAATTACATACGCTGGTTCGAACTGGGACGAAATGAACTGATGAGACAAATGGGACTGTCGTATGCGGATCTGGAAAAGCTGGGGCTCAATCTTCCGTTGACAAAAGTAGCCTGTCATTATCTTGCTCCTGCGAAATACGATCATCTGGTAACGATTGAAACCAGATTTGATTATATTAAAAGGGCAAGCCTTAAATTCAATTCCAGAATATGGGACGAAAACCGGTTAAAGCTTCTTGTAGAAGGTTACACCATCCACGCCTGTACCAGCATGGAGGGTAAAATACGCAGAATACCAAAATTGCTGCTGGAACTGGCCGAAAAATATCATATCAATAAAGGGGAATAATATGTCTGAAAAGTTAACCAAGAAAGATCTGAAAAGTCCGGATGCGTTTCAATCCACCTTTGAAAAGTTGGGAGATTATATCTCTGAAAATCAGACCCGAGTGATTGTAACCGCATCGGCATTGCTCTGTGCTGTGATTCTTGTCATGGGCATCTATTTTTACTGGAGCCACTATTCAAATTCCGCCCTGAAAATTTACGCGAAGGCACAGGGAAATATCCTCAAAGGTGAAGAGAATCAAGATAATGTAAATGAAAACATAAAATTATACAAAGAACTGGTTGATAAATACTCTTACAGCTGGAGCGGACGGATGGCAAATTATCATCTGGGGAATATTTATTATAATAAGGGAGAGATTGATCAGGCAATCATTTCCTACAAGAAATTCGTAGGGAAGGCAGGATCCGACAAGACAGGCGTAAAATTTCTCGCCTTAACATCACTGGGATATGCCTATGAAGTGAAAAAAGATTTTAATCAGGCACTCAAATATTTTGACCAGGCTCAAAGCGCATATCACGCCGGGTTTGAAACAATCGGATTGCGCAATGTTGCACGTGCTTATGAAGAATTGAACAATAAAGAAAAAGCGCTTGAATACTATAAAAAGGCCCTGGAAAAAACAACCGAACCGGCGGCTTCCATTCTCATCAAACGCAAAATATCCACTCTCAGCTGATTTTTGTGAGCTGATTAATGCACCGCAGACATACGGAGGCAATAGCATTTGGAAAAAGTATTCATGTCAGGTAACGAAGCCATCGCTCGCGGTGTCTATGAAGTGGGTGTGAAATTTGCCGCAGCCTATCCCGGAACTCCAAGCACGGAGATCATGGAAGAATTTGCCAAATATGACGGTGTTTATGCCGAGTGGGCTCCTAATGAAAAAGTTGCAGTCGAAGTGGCGATCGGGGCGGCCCTTGGAGGTGCTAAAGCACTGGCCGTAATGAAGCATGTAGGTGTCAATGTTGCCGCCGATCCTATTTTCACTGTCAGCTACACGGGTATTGAAGGAGCGCTGGTTATCATCAGTGCCGATGATCCTTCGATGCACAGTTCGCAAAACGAACAGGATAACCGCAATTACGCGAAATTTGCTAAAATTCCCATGCTCGAGCCCGCCGATCCGCAGGAAGCTAAAGACTTCATTAAACTTGCTTTTGAAATCAGTGAAAAATTCGATACTCCGGTTTTTTTCAGAACAACCACCAGAGTTGCTCATTCCAAATCCGTTGTCTACCTCAATGAGCCACAGATTCCGGAAGACAGAACAAGACTGGTGCATCATGCGGAAAAATACGTCATGGTGCCCATCAATGCCCGTATCAGAAGGGTTGAAGTCGAAAAGCGCCAGGAGGCCCTGAAAAAATTTGTCGAAAATTTCCCCGAAAATAAAATAGAAATCAATAATCCGGAAGTAGGGATCATCACGGCCGGCATGCCATACAACTATGCCAAAGAGGTCTTCCCGGATTTCTCCTATCTGAAACTGGGCATAGTTTACCCGCTTCCGGTGAATTTAATCCAAGAATTTGCTTCCAAAGTGAAAAAAATTTATGTCATCGAGGAACTGGATCCCTACCTGGAAGAGCAAATCAGAGCTATGGGGATTGAGGTAACCGGCAAAGAAATTTTTCCCTACACAAATGAATTTGATCCCGGAATCGTAAAAAAAGCTATAAATTCAGATATATCTGGAGTTGTTTCTCCTTATCAGGAAAGTCTGGCCCATCGTCCACCAAATCTTTGCCCCGGTTGTCCTCATCGTGGATTGTTCTACTCGCTGAAAAAATCAAAAGCTTATGTCCACGGTGATATCGGCTGCTACACGCTTTCTTATTTAAAACCTCTGGAAGGCCTTCATTCCTGTATCTGTATGGGTGCCAGCATCGGTATGGCCCATGGCATGAGTAAGGCCCTGAAGGAGAAAGGGAAGGGCAAGGTTGTTGGAGTGATCGGCGACTCCACTTTCCTGCATTCAGGGATTACATCGCTATTAAATATGGCTTATAACAACAGTGACGTTTTGATCATTATACTGGATAACAGCACAACAGCCATGACAGGTATGCAGGAGCATCCGGGCACCGGTTACACGTTGATGGGGAAAGAAGCAAAAAAAGTTAATCTAAACGTTTTAGTATCTGCTCTAGGTATTGAAAATATAAGAACTATCAATCCATACAATATTAAAGAAACTCAGATCGCGATTAAAGATGAGCTGGCCAGTAGCGGTCCGTCTGTTATTATTTCCCAAGGTCCCTGTGTTCTTTTTAAAAGGGCCAATCTGAAACCCGTTCCCGCCCTGAAAATTGATGCGGATAAATGCGAGGGATGCCGAACCTGCCTGACTTTGAATTGTCCTCCAATTGCATGGAAAGAAGGGATCACGAAAGAAGGCTCCAAACGTAAAGGGATTGCGATAATTGATGAAACATTATGTAATGGCTGCGGATTATGCGCTCAGGTATGCAAATTCGGAGCGATCAGTTGAGGAAAAGGAATACTCCATGAAGGATGAGCTAAGAGTTCACAGTGTATTATTTGCCGGAGTAGGCGGTCAGGGAATCATAAGAGCCAGCGATATCATGTGCATGGTCATGATGGAAGCCGGTTTTGATGTTAAGAAAAGTGAAGTCCACGGTATGGCGCAGCGTGGCGGATGCGTGAACAGCGATGTTCGTTACGGGAAGAAAGTCTATTCGCCGCTGGCTGAAGCAGGAACTGGTGAAATACTTGTTTCTTTTGAGAAAATGGAAGCCCTTCGCTACCTGAAATTCATAAGCCCAAAAGCATCTGTCATCGTGAATACAGAAGAAATCTATCCTCCGGCTGTCAATATCGGTGATGCATCTTATCCTGCTGATGTTGTTGGATTTTTAAAAAAACACTATCCAAAGGTGGTTGCTTTTAATGCGGCCGACATTGCCAAAAAAGCAGGAAACGTAAAAGCGGCCAATGTTGTCCTGCTGGGTGCCGTATCCAATCTGCTGAATGTTGACAAGGCCGTATGGGAGTCAGTGATTAAGAAGTCCTTCCCTCAAAAATTAATAAAATTGAATTTAGACGCTTTTCAAATGGGAATTGCTGCTTAAATTACCTGAAATAAATTTTGCAATCAAAAAGGGACACTATGGCAGAAGACTACTATCAGGTTTTAGGCGTTGATAAAAAAGCATCCGCCGATGAAATAAAAAAAGCATACCGCAAACTGGCTGTTAAATGGCATCCAGACAAAAACCCAAATGATAAAGGGGCTGAAGAAAAGTTTAAAAAGATCAGCGAAGCCTATGCCGTTTTAAGTGACGCGCAGAAACGAGAACAATACGATCAGTTTGGATCTGCGGACCGATTCCGCCAGCAATATTCGCAAGAGGATATTTTCCGCGATTTTGACCTTGATGAAATTTTGCGCGGTTTCGGATTTGGCGGAGGAAGAGGGCGAACAACATTTCGTACGAGCAGAAGGGGAGGCGGCGGCGCGCAGGATTTTGAAGACCCCTTCTCCGGCATGTTCGGCGGAGGTGGTGGACGTCACTATGCCAATATGCCGCAAAAAGGTCAGGATGCTGAATATAATCTATCAATATCATTAGAAGAATCTGTAATGGGCGCTGATAAAAAAATCTCCCTCCAGATGGAAAACAGAATAGAAGACATCAATGTGAAAATTCCACCAGGCATCAGTTCCGGAAAAAAACTGAGACTGCCTGGAAAAGGTCTTGCGGGATTCAACGGGGGTCCGAACGGAGACTTATTTTTAAACATCAATGTGATGCCTCATCCGATCTTCGCCAGGGACGGCAATGATCTTTACATCGAAAAAACCATCAAATTTACACAGGCTGCTTTGGGAATAACTATCGATATTCCCACGCTCGACGGAACCACGAAAAGATTAAAGATCGCACCCGGAACTCAAAATAACACCAAAATCCGGATGAAAGGGTATGGCGTGCCCAGCCTTAAAGGATCCCTCAAAGGCGACCAGTTCGTTAAAATCAATATTGAGGTTCCCAAAAAACTTACGGACAGGCAGATTAAACTGGTTGAGCAGTTGGCGAATGAAGGAATGTAAGTGAAGAGCTTGGGCACCGCACTTATATCCAGCGGACATGCCAAAATCCCAGAAAAGCTGTATGCCAACTCTTGCCCACGTCTACAAACTTCTAATATCAATAGGGATAAATACAAGATCGTTAAATTGCGAACCTTTTAGTCAGGAATGTTTTGCGGTGTCTTCACGGCAGAGGCCGCAATGTTCACCACGATCTGATTTGGCCGCATCAAGACAAACAGTTAATAATCGCTGAGAGAGATGGAATAATAAAGTGGAACAGAAAGATTACTACGAGACACTGGGATTAACCAGCAATGCCGATGTTAAGCAGATTCGGGATGCCTACCGGCAGCTGGCCCTGATGCACCATCCGGACCGCAACCGGAACAACCCGGAGTCGGCTGAGCGCATGAAAGCGATCAATGAGGCCTACGCTGTGCTTTCCGATCCCGCAAAAAGACGTGAATATGACACATTTAAACAGACCTATGGATCATCCGCTTATGGGCAGTACCGTCAAACGCATACCGATCAGGATATTTTCAGAGGCTCTGATATTCAACAGATATTTGAGGAGTTGAGCCGCGCCTTCGGATACCGTAGTTTTGAAGATATTTTTCGGGACATTTATGGTTCGGGCTACCGGTCTTTTGAATTCAGGCGGCCGGGTGTTTTCGGACGGGTGTTTATAGGCGGCTTCGGGGGAGGGCATGATACAGGCAAAACACCACCGTTTGTAACCTATTTGAACAAACTGATCCGATACGGATTGAAAAAAAAATGGGGAATTGAACTTCCTGAGAAAGGAAAAGATATTCGCGATTCCATTTTGATTTCCGCCGTTCAGGCCGGTCCCGGCAGCAAGGTAAACTATACATGCGGAAAGACCGGCCGAATATTGACTGTAAACATTCCTGTCAACATCAGGGCAGGGCAACAACTTCGGTTGAAGGGGATGGGTGAGGCGGGTCGCGGCAGCGGGGAAGCAGGAGATCTATATTTGACTGTCAATATCAGAGACCCGCTCATCCAGAAAGCAAAAGACGTCATCGATGCCATTCGTTCATTCATCAAATAATTCGATATTACATTAACTTTCCTGTTTAACGTTTGAGTATTACATAATGCAGAAAGATTAAGAAACGATAATAGATATGTGCCAGGATAACAAAATACACTACAATCCTTTAGAAATATTCAAAGCAAGCAAAACACCGGCTGGAATTTATGCACGCAAGAAATGGCTTGATGAAGCAGAAACTTCATCATTTCAAAATGATTTTAAGGAAACAGTCGCTACCCTGATGACGGGACAATCTGCAAACGGATCGTGGTTTCAATCACCGGTTGAGACTGTCAGGCGTTTGTTTGGTTTGCATCTTACAATTCGGGACAGGACTAAATATGTGGATAAGGCCATGCAGTTGAAAAACAAACAACTTATTTAGTGCATCGCAAGGGGTAATACGCCGCTCAACGCCGCTTGCAAGCAAACGATTCCGGTTTTTTGTGAAAAAGCCATCATCGATGATTTTTATATTAGGTCTTATAAGATATGTTATGTAAACATGAAACAATTTATTCGATTTTTTTTATTCTCTCGGCTTAATAATTGAAAAAGTACCTATGGCTTTCGCAATTATAATATCATCCGATTTTATTTCGGCTTCGATTACGGCAATTTGTTTTCCTCTTTGAATGACTCTGGCTTCACAATCAATCATCTTCTTGTTGGCGGGCTTTAAATAATTTATCTTAATTTCTATCGTGGCGGTTTCTTCATCTTTTTTGAGTGTCGAATACACGGCGACACCCATGCTAATGTCCGCCATGGAATAAATAACACCGCCGTGGACGATTTTGCGTTTGTTTAAGAACTCCTCCCGTATGAGTAACCTGCTCCGACAAATTCCATTTTCCAGCTTCTCAATGGTGAGCCCCAATAGTTTTACAAAAGCACTTTGTTTTCGTATTTCTTCCGTATAATCAAACATCTTACCTTGCACCTTTATCCTTCGACCTTTGTCCTTTTTTCAAACGAACTCGACATTTCCGATTGCTCCCATGTCGTTCCCGACAATGATGATAATTCCAAGAACACCGGGAATTTCAATTCCATAATCCAGACTTGGCTTGATATCTTTTTTGTTTTTAACGCGATTGCCAATCGCCGAGGCGGCAGCGTCAGCGAGCGTCGCCGAGTTGGAAGTCACGCAGACCGCATCGGCGATTCCAAAGCTCAAGGATGGCCCAACCGTCGCGGATGAGGTGCAGATTCCCAAAGGAGTTTCTTCAGGTTTTACAATTATATTGAATTTATAACTTAAAGTAGATTCTCCAGCAAAAATGCCCACGGTTACTTGATGTTTTACTTTAAGAAAAATGTCACCGCCATTTTCTATGATAAGATTTTCAGTTGAATCAAAAAGATCATTGCCGACAAATTCCGCAACCGCACCAGCTACAGAAGCCATGGGTCCTACCCCGCAAATTTTCGATTTTTGGATCATGTCGCGGACAATCGGCGGCGCTAAATTATCTTCCGGAAGTGGAACAAGTGAAGTCCGGAATTGTGGATTTGTTTTTATATACCTTTCCAGGGAGTTTCGATGAATAATCAATGATTTTTTTGTTTGTTCAGAGAGGTTTTTATCGGAACTTATAAACAGATCGCTTTCAAATATTTTAACATTATATGATATTAGATTATCTTTGTTAATTAATGATCTATATATTCTTTCCTCATATTTCATATTATATAAGTAAAACTGTGGATAGGTTTAAATTGTGGATAACTATTGTCTGTTGATAACTTCTGCTGCGATTTTTTCTTAAATCTCGAAAATGACTTTAAAGCGGATTATAAGAAACCTTATCTTGATAACCCCAAAAAGATTTTATCTCATTAGCAATAAATTGTGCTGCCCTCCCCCAGGATCCTGTCTGCCTCTTTTTTCAAAGGATCACAGATATCAATCCGACCTGAATCACCAAGGCTGACGATTATTTCACTTTTTTTATTTAGAATATGGATATAACTATCGTATTTACCTTTATATTTTTGTATAGCGTCATTCAGCGATATGATGCCTTCAGGAGTAACTTTTTCAGAATCAACCATGAATCGAACCTGTTTATAAGGATTTTCAAGGGCTTTGCCAAGCAAAACAACATCCTGAGCTATGACTTTAGAAGATTCATCGCCTATATCCATAATCCCCTGGATGACCACCGGTTCATCGGCATGAAGCAGGTCATAAAACTTCCTGTACACATCAGCCCAGAAAATGAGGTTTATGGAACCCTGCAGATCTTCCAGAACCACATTGCACATTATATCCTTTTTCCTGGTCTGTCTTTCAGAAAAGGAACTAATGACTCCGGCAATTGTAATGGTGTCCTTATCACTTTTGGAACTCAATGTGGCTGAATTTACATTGGTAACGAACTTTAATTTGTCTTTATAACCATGTAAGGGATGACCCGTAATATAAAAGCCTAGAGTTTCTTTTTCAATGGACAGCAGTTCCTTCCGGTCCCATTCAGGAAGTGCTGGAATATGAAAAGATGATTCGCCATTGGATTTAGATGGTCCTGATTCATTCATCTGATCGAAGATACTTGCCTGATTGCTTAATAATTCCTTTTGTTTACGCTGTGCTTCTTCCATGGCCTGATCCAGACATTCCATCAGTTGACGGCGGTTGTTTCCCAGTGAATCAAAGGAACCGCATTTAATCAGGCTTTCAATCACCCTTCTGTTCACTTTGCGAAGATCAACACGGCTCAAAAAATCCAGAAAAGACGTGAATGTTGATTCCTGCCGTATGGCAATGACAGATTCCATGGCCGCCTCGCCCACATTTTTTACGGCGGCCAGGCCGAAACGGATGTTCTCCCCGGAAATGCTGAAATCCTTCTGTGATTCGTTAATATCCGGTGGCAGAATGTTGATGCCCATTTCCTTGCAATTGGACATGTGCTTAATAATCTTGTCGCGGTTGTCCTTTTCACTGGTCAGAAGCGCAGCCATGAAGGCAACCGGATAATGTGCCTTGAGATAGGCTGTCTGGTAAGTGATCATGGCATAAGCGGCACTGTGCGACTTATTAAAGCCATATTCGGCAAAGGTTTCCATTTGATCCCAGATGGTTTTTGCCTTGTTTTCATTAATTTTTTGCTTTTTTGCGCCTTCGAGAAATTTCGGTTTTTCTTTTTCCATGGCGGCAACCTGCTTTTTGCCCATCACTTTGCGCAGTGTATCGGCTTGTGACATCGTATAACCGCCGATGACATTGGCAATCTGCATGACTTGTTCCTGATACAGGATGATTCCGTATGTTTCTTTCAGAATCGGCTCAAGTTGCGGAAGTTCGTATGTAATCTGCTGTTTGCCGTGTTTGCGGGCAATAAAGTCGGGGATCATTTTCATAGGTCCCGGCCGATAAGCAGCAATTAAAGCAATGACATCTTCAATGTGATCGGGTTTGAAATTGACCAGAAGATCTTTCATTCCGGAACTTTCCAGCTGGAAAACACCGTCCGTTTCACCTTTCATCAACAGTTGATATGCTTGGGGGTCATCCAGCGGCAGGTCATTTATATCAAGATCAATATGATGTGATTCCTTGATAAAATTAAGGGCGTTTTTAATGACCGTCAGTGTCTTTAGCCCCAGGAAGTCAAACTTGGTCAGTCCGACCGCTTCAATATCTTTCATGGAATATTGAGAGACAATATCGTCTTTGGGGGCAAAAAGCGGGACTCTTTCGACAAGAGGCACATCCGAAATCACAACACCGGCGGCGTGAACGGAAGAATGACGGTTGAGACCTTCAAGAACAAGGGAAAGCGACAGCATTTTATCAATTTGCGGATTCTTCCTGCGTTCTTCGGCAAACCTGGGCTCCATTTTGAAAGCATCGTTGAGTGTGATATTCAAAACATTGGGCACAAGCTTGGCAATGCGGTCCACTTCGCTGTAGGGAATACTGAGAGCGCGCCCTACATCCCTGATCACGCCTTTGGCCATCATTTTTCCAAAGGTGCAAATTTGCGTGACTTTGTCTTTGCCGTATTTCTCTGTTACATACTTGATAATCTCGCCGCGTCGCTCCTGGCAGAAATCAATGTCAATATCCGGCATGTTGATTCGGTCCGGATTAAGAAAGCGTTCAAAAAACAGCCCGTAGCGAAGCGGGTCAATATCAGTAATACGGATGGCATAGGCGACAAGAGAGCCCGCCGCGGAACCTCGCCCGGGACCAACCGGTACGCCATTGTGCTTGGCGTGCTTGATGAAATCGGAAACAATTAGAAAATAACCGGCAAAACCCATTTTCTTGATGATTTCCAGTTCGCTGTGCAGACGCTTGAAGTATTTTTCCCGAACAGTTGCCTCGTCATCACCTTTCTGATACTTCATGATGACCGGCATGAGCTTTTCCAGACCTTCTTTCGCCTTCCGTTCCAGATAGTCTTCAAGGGTTTCCTCGGGATTCTTTACTTCAAATTTAGGCAGATAAAACTTACCGAATTCAAATGTCAGATTACAGCGTTCAGCAATTCTGACCGTGTTGGCTATGGCCTCTGGCGTAGCGGCAAAAAGCGTCTCCATCTCTTCAGGGGATTTGATATAGAACTGATCGGTAGACATGGACATTCGGTCGGTGTCTTCAATGGTTTTTCCCGTCTGAATGCACAACAGAACGTTGTGCGCCTCGGCATGTTCGATATTCAAATAATGACAGTCATTGGTGGCAACCAGAGGAATAGAGAGTTCTTTGCTAAGCTCAATCAAACCCTGGTTGGCTATTTTTTGTTCGGGAATCCCGTTTTCCATGATTTCCAAATAGAAATTGTCTTCACCGAAGATGTTCCGGTATTCCATCGCGGATTTCCTGGCTTCATCCATGTTGCCGCGGACAATATGTGAGGCTATTTCTCCGTGCAGACAGGCGCTCGATGCGATCAGACCTTCGGCGCACTCTTTGAGCAATCCTTTGTCCACACGGGGACGGTAGTAAAATCCTTCGATATGGGCGGCCGAGGTCAGCTTCATCAGGTTTTTATAACCCTGCATGTTTTTAACCAGGACAACTAAATGCCGTGTAGCTTCCCCTATGGTGGATGTGGTTTTGTCAAAACGGCTCCGGGGTGAAACATAAAGTTCACAGCCGATGATCGGCTTGATGCCGTTGGCATAAGCCTGTTTATAAAAATCAATTGCTCCGAACATGTTGCCGTGGTCCGTGATGGCCATGGCCGGCATCATGAATTCTTTGGCCTTTTTAAAGAGGTCATCGAGGCGGATCATGCCGTCGAGAAGGCTGTACTGTGTATGAACGTGAAGATGAACAAAATTTGCGTGCTTCATTTCTGACTAATCAATCCAGTAATTCGGTGCTTCTTTGGTGATGATGACATCGTGGACATGGCTTTCCCTTAATCCGGCGGACGTAATGCGGACAAAGCGCGATTTTTCAATCAGATCGGGAATCGTTTTGCAGCCCACGTAGCCCATGCCGGCCTGTAATCCTCCCATCAGCTGGACAATGCTGGAAGAAAGCGATCCACGAAAGGGTACCCTGCCCTCAATCCCTTCGGGAACCGTTTTTGACGGGGCATCTATGTCATCCTGGTAGTAACGGTCCCGGCTGCCCATTTTCATCGCTTCGAGCGAACCCATGCCGCGGTAGACTTTGTAACTACGACCCTGGAATAAAATCGTCTCACCGGGGCTTTCTTCGGTTCCGGCAAACAGGCCACCGATCATAACGGCATTCGCGCCGCAGCCGATGGCTTTTACAATATCCCCGGAATACTTGATTCCGCCGTCGGCAATGATGGGGATGCCGTGTTTGGAAGCGATTTTATATGCATCGCGAATCGCCGACATCTGTGCCACGCCTACGCCGGCGACAATGCGCGTGGTGCAGATGGAACCGGGACCCACACCGATTTTCACCGCGTCCACCCCTGCATCGATGAGCGCCTTGGCTCCTTCCGATGTTGCCACATTCCCGGCAATCAGCTGGCACTTCGGGAAATTTTTCTTGGTTGATTTGATGGCATCGATGACACCCGTTGAATGTCCGTGCGATGTATCGATTGCAATCACGTCTGCACCGGCCGCCAGCAATGCTTCAATGCGCGGTTCGCGGTCGATGATCCCTACCGCCGCCCCGACGCGCAACCTGCCCATGGAGTCTTTGCAGGCATTGGGATAACGTTTTATTTTCTCAATGTCCTTGATAGTAATCAGACCTTTGAGGCGGTATTCATCGTCCACAACCAGCAGCTTTTCAATGCGGTGCCTGTGCAGCAGTTTTTTGGATTCTTCGAGGGTAATATTGGATTTTACAGTGACCAGATTATCCTTCGTCATGACGTTGGAGACCGGCTGTTCAAGATTTTCTTCAAATCGTAAATCACGGTTGGTCAGAATGCCGACCAGCTTTTCGTTTTTGACAACGGGCACACCGGAAATGGAGTATTGATGCATCAGAGCCAGGGCGTCGCTGACTTTGCGTTCGGGTTCAATCGTGATGGGATCGACAACCATGCCGCTTTCCGATTTCTTTACCCTGTCCACCTCGATGGCCTGGCGTTCGATGCTCATGTTCCGGTGGAT
>CAZXIP010000021.1:0-17350 GCA_964640755.1 uncultured Smithella sp.
CCCGGGGAAAGTCCTGGCTGAAACCGTTTAGCAGCACATCTCCGCCATAATGTTCTTTGATAAAGTCGACTGTAATCTCCGTCGGACGGTATACCTTGACGCCGAGAGACTTTAATATTGCGATGAAAGCCTGATTTTCCTCCTCCAGCATCTGCGTCTCGCTTTTCCCCGTTTCGGGGTTGATCATCTCCGTCCAGAGCATCCCCGCTGTTTTCCTGGCGTAATCCGCTTCATCTTTAGGCAGTACTTTAAGCGCGTCGGCAAACCATTTCGCTTCCAGCGACGGCGACATGCCATAAGGCAGGCCGACAATCACCTCCTTCAGATCACCGTATTCGTAATCTACATAAACAGAAGGTTCCACTGCGTATACGGATCGGGCGGAAATCGGGACGCCCCCGAATGCAAGAATCGCGCATAAAAACATGAGCACATTTTTCATGATATACCTCCCGGATAGTGGAATGAGGGCATCCGTCAGCCTTCGTTTATCGTCCGGCAAGTCGGTGACTCCCCTCCCGAACAATTTTTTATTTTTACCTCATCCTGATTTTTTTGTAAACAATGTTTCCGTTTCATCGTTCGGTTGCATCATTACGTGAGTTCAATCTTGCAAGCGTCTGAAATAGATCTTGAGTTATCCCGGGGTGGTTCCCATCACTGCACGGCCCTTTCAACTTTTGCTAACCAGATATTCCGTGATTCTAAAACGTGTCGAATCCTTCGCCAAGGTCACCCGGCATCCGTCAGTCAAAAAGCCAGAGAATAACCTTGCAGGTCACACGTGACAAGGTGACCATATGGTTATAGAATAGTTTTTTCAATTTGATCAACGAAACTCAACCAGCTGGCTTTTCCCTTATTGTTTTTATATAGATATTGAATGTTTTGAAATTAGTTTGCTTGTATGCTAAAAACCGCAGCAATGAGTAAAAACATCTTATTAATCAATCCATGGATTTATGATTTCGCGGCGTATGATTTCTGGCTGAAGCCGCTGGGGCTTCTCTATCTGGGCGGCCTGCTGCGTGCCAACAACCATCGCGTTTCCTACATCGACTGTCTTGATCCGCACTCTACGCTCATGGCGGAAAAAAGAGGCAAAACGCCGCGACGCCACGCATACGGCCACGGCCGCTTTTTCCGTCAGGTGATCGACAAACCGGACTGCCTCCAGATTTTGCCCCGCAATTACTGCCGATATGGCATTGACCCGGATGTGTTCCGCGCTGAATTGTCTCAGTATCCCGACACCGATGTGGTGCTCATAACCTCCATGATGACCTACTGGTATCCCGGTCTTTTTGACGCCATCAAAATTATCAAGGAGACGATTCCGGGCGTTCCCATCGTGCTGGGCGGAAAATATGCCACTCTTTGTTACGATCACGCTGTAAATCATTCCGGTGCCGATCATGTGGTGTGCGGCCGGGGCGAAAAACAGATTCTTCAATTGCTCCGAAATCTTTTTCATGAAGACATCATTTTTGAACCGGACGAAAACAACCTGGACGCCCTGCCCTATCCGGCCTTTGATCTGATCCGCAAAATCGACCAGGTTCCGCTGATTACATCGATCGGATGTCCGTACCGCTGCAGTTACTGCTCATCGCATGTTTTACAAAAGAACTTTATCCGACGTGATCGAATTCGTGTAGTCGATGAAATCGAACACTGGCATAAGAACTTTGGTGTGACCGATTTCAGTTTTTACGATGACGCCCTGCTGGTTGATTCCGCTAACATGATTATCCCCCTGCTTGATGAAGTCAAGAAACGGCAGCTTTCCTGCCGCTTTCACTGCCCCAACGGTCTGCACGTAAGGGAAATCGACGCTGAATTAAGCAAAATTCTCTACGATTCCGGATTTAAAACGATTCGGTTTGGTTTTGAAACCGCTGACTTTCGACTGCAGAAGGAAACCGGCGGCAAGGTTCAAAATGAAGAACTGCGCAATGCGGTCATTCATCTGAAAAACGCGGGCTATAAACAGGAAGACATCGGGATATACCTTTTATGCGGAATCCCGGGTCAAAAAACGGTAGATGTCATACATAGTATTGATTTCGTTCTGCAATGCGGCGCAAAGCCCATGCTGGCAGAATATTCCCCGATTCCCGGCACAAAAATGTGGCCTGATGCAGTTGCTTCTTCCCCATTTGACATTGAGAACGAACCCCTATATCATAATAACTCGCTTTTGTGCTGCCGAAATGACGATTTCAACTATGATGTTTACAGCAGGATCAAAGCTGAACTGAAAATGCTACCGAAAGAAGCAGGTGCCTTGGAATGAGCATGCTAATCAGAATTAAAAATATTGTCGTTCTTTTGCTGTCGGTCTTTTTCCTGTTGTTCGGCATCAATCTCCTTGTGGGGTCGTTTAAAATGAAAAACCCCCTGGAATTTGTCATGACGCTGTTTTCGGCTTCGTTCATTATATTATTTTGCATAACGGGTATCCTTTATGCTTTTTTCCGCTTTTTTCCCGGGAAGGCTGACGATGAGACGAATCATGCTGATACGAAATAAATTATATCTGCCGCTTGCCCTGATCATCCTTCTGCAAGTGGCCGGTCTGGCCCATGCAATTGACCTGGAGAAAAAGGTCATAAAAACCAGGCTGGGAAACGGTCTTACGGTTCTGATGCTGGAACGGAAATTCAGTCCGACGGTTTCACTTTACATCCGCTATCGCGTAGGCGCCGTTGATGAAACGGCGGGGCGGACCGGCGCCGCACATTTTCTTGAACACATGATGTTCAAGGGAACACCGACTATCGGCACGAAAAATTTCGCCAAGGAAAAGAAACTTCTTTTGCAGATTGAACAGACCGGGCAGGCATTGGACAATGAGCAGATGAGAGGCGACAGAGCTGATCAAAAACGCGTTGCTTCGCTTGCCGCGCAGCTTAAAAACTTGCAGGATGAACACAGGACGTATTACATCCCCAATGAAATCGACAGGCTTTACACGGAAAACGGCGGACAGAACATGAACGCTTCCACAGGCCAGGATGTTACAACCTATTTCATCAGCCTGCCTTCCAACAAAATTGAACTGTGGGCGCGCATTGAATCGGAGCGCCTGATCAACCCGGTATTCCGAGAATTCTATACGGAACGCGATGTTATTCTGGAAGAAAGACGCCAGCGCGTGGAAACCAGCCCTGAAGGCAAACTTTATGAATCCTTCATGAACAGGGCATATAAAGTCCACCCGTACGGTTCACCCATTATTGGTTTACAGCAGGATATCGCCCGCTTAAACCAGGCGGCAATCCGGCAAATTCATCAAAAATATCGGTCACCGGAACAAATGGTCATTGCGGTGGTAGGCGATATCCATCCACAAAAAACCATAAAGTTAATCAACCAATATTTCGGACGGATTCCCAGGGGCAGTCACAAATCTCCTTCCATTCCCGCTGAACCCCCGCAGACCGGTGAACGAAATGTGGAGGTATTATTTGACGCAAGTCCCTCGATGATTATCGGGTATCACAAACCGACTGCTCCGTCTCACGAAGATTATGTATTTGACCTGCTCGAGACGATTTTGAGCAAAGGCAGAACCAGCCGATTATATTCCAGTCTGGTCTTAAAAATGCAGATCGCCGAAAGTATCAGCGTTAACAACGGCACACCCGCCGCGCGGTATCCGAATCTATTCACTATTGCTGCCCGTCCGCGTCACCCTCACACCAATGATGAACTTCGGAAAGCCATTTTACAGGAACTGGAAAACATAAAAAACAATCCCGTTCCCGATGAAGAACTGGCCAAGGCAAAGAAACAGCTGAAAATGGATTATCTCAAAAGTCTGGATTCCAATTCCGAACTTGCTTCCATTTTATCCTATTTTGAGCTGGTGCATGGTGATTACCGGTACTTTTCCAATTATCTATCAATTATTGATAAATTAACGGCCGCCGATATTCAGGTGGCAGCAGTAAAATATTTGTCCGCGAAAAACCGCACCATTGCCGTTCTGAACAGAGAAATAAATAAAGACACGAGCGAAGGTAAAAATGAAAAGTAACTGGATGAACATTATTTCTCCTTATTTGTTTTTGCATTCGCCGTTGCGCGGTCTTTCACAGGCAGACTTTATAAGGATGCCGGGCTTTCTCAAAAGTTCATGCCTTATTATGGCTGGTCGTATTCTTCCGGGACCGCTAAACTGCTTTATCCTTGCATTGATGATGTTCCTTCATTGCGGAATTCTCCCCTCCCTTTCCATGGCAGCCGAACCATTGACTTCCCCTGACAAAATAAATTACCCCCGGCTTGAATTTCGCATACAGCAGGCCGAACGTATCGAACTTGAAAACGGCATGATATTATTTTACCTGCAGGATCGCGAACTTCCTCTGGTTTCCATATCGGCCATGGTAAGGACCGGCTCGATGTATGATCCACAGGGCAAAGAAGGTCTGGCCGAGCTGACCGCTTATGTCATGAGAACGGGCGGAACGGAAAAATTCTCCAGTGCCGAAATCGATGAGCGCCTGGATAAGCTTGCCGCGTCACCTTCTCTTGCCATGTCGCTTGACTCAGCTTCTGTTAAGTTTTCTTTTTTAAAGGATGATCTGGATGCATGCCTGGAGCTGCTGTCACAGATTATCCGAACACCCGCGTTTGAGGAAGAAAAAATACAGTTGGCCCTTGCATTGAAAAATGAAGAGCTGCGCAGAACAGCGGATAATCCCCAGAAACTGGCTTTTCGGGAGTTCAACCGCCTGCTTTATCCCGATGATCCGCGCGGCCGTTACATGACGTCCGGTTCCCTGGAAAATATCCGCCGCGATGACCTGATTGATTTTCACCGTTCGTACTTTTTCCCGTCCAATATGATGATCGCAGTAACCGGTGACCTCTCCAAAGAAGAAGCCGTGAATAAAATCATGCAGTACTTTGGCAGATGGGGACAACCCCGGCATGCTGTGAATCAGGCGCCGCCTCCGAAAAAGAAAAACCATGGTGTTTTCTTCATTCAGAAGAAGATTACACAATCAACCGTGGTCAGCGGGGAATTTACGGTCAGTAAAAGCGATCCGGACTATTATGCATTCTCGGTGCTTGATTTTATTATCGGCAGTGGCGGATTTCGCTCGCGGATCTTCAGCGCGGTGAGGAACCACGAAGGCCTGGCATACAGCGCCGGCAGCTTCTACCGGGCACGGTCCAATTACGGTGTTTTCGGAACGTACGCTCTTACCAAAACCCCATCGACCCTTCAGTCCCTTAAGCTCATCAACAACATCCTGCGCGAAACCGCATCTGGTTCCATCAAACCCGATGAACTGGAATGGGCAAAGAAATCAATCCTCAACAGTTTTATCTTTTCGTTTGAACTTCCTCATCAGATTGCCGAGCAGCAGATGGTTGTCGAGTATGAAAAATTGCCCGCAGATTATCTCAGCAGCTATCGGAAAAATATTGAAGCCGTAACCGTCGAGGATGTAAAACGTGTCGCGGCTGTGCACCTGGATGAAAAAAGAAGGCTGATGCTCATTTTGGGCAATACCGATGAGTTCGGCAAACTGCCCGAAGAATGGGGACAACCTGACCTGATCAAGCCAAATTTATGACCCGGAGTTTAAATGATGATTGATGAAAATTTTTTTGAGAAAATTTCCCGAAGGATCGACTCCTATCGAGACGATATGATTGCGCTGCAGAAAGAGCTGACGGCTGTGCCGGCTGTCGGTCCAGTCAATGGCGGTGACGGCGAAATGCAAAAAGCGCAGACGCTGAAGAATCGTCTCGTGGAAATGGGTTTTACGTCTTTCCGGCATTTCGATGCGCCGGACAGCAGCGTATCCACGGGGCTTCGTCCCAACTTCCTGACCGCTGTTGATGGGGTCGATGAATCCCGCAAGATATGGATCATCACGCATCTGGATATTGTCCCGCCGGGAGAGCTTAATCTATGGAGTTCCGATCCATACAAAGCCTACGTCAAGGACAACCATATCTTCGGCCGTGGCACGGAAGATAACCAGCAGGACATGGTGGCATCGATTTTTGCCGCAAAGGCATTTCTGGATGAAGGAATCACACCCGCTCATTCCATCGGGCTGTTTTTCGTTGCGGATGAGGAAACCTCGGGTGGCAAAGGACTTTATTACGTTTTGGATCTGCCGGAAAAGATTTTCGACAAAAATGATCTCATCGTGGTTCCCGACTCCGGTAACCCGGAAGGCTCCCTCATCGAAATTGCGGAAAAAGGCATTCTCTGGCTGTGCTTTAAAACAACGGGGAAACAATGCCACGGCAGCAAACCCCAACTGGGCAACAACGCGTTTTCTGCGGCTTCTCATCTGGTGACAAAACTGACGAAACTCCGCAAGCTTTTTGATGCGGTGGATCCTCTTTTTGATCCGCCCGTCAGCACGTTTGAACCGACGAAAAAAGAGGCCAACGTGGGCAACATCAACACCATCCCGGGCGAAGATGTCTTCTACATGGATTGCCGTGTGCTTCCGCAGTACGATCTTGAAGATGTCTTGAAAAAAATCCGGAAGATCACACAGAAAGTGGAAAAGAAATTTTCCGTAAAGATTGACATCCGGCACGAGCAGTACGTCCAGCCCGCGCATCCCACACCGGCCGACTCTCCTGTTGTCACCGCTCTTCAGCAGGCTGTTGAAAAAGTATACTGCCTGGAGGCACACGCAGGCGGTGTCGGTGCCGGCACGGTTGCCACTTATCTGCGGAAAAGGGATTATCCGGTTGCGGTCTGGTCAAAAACAAATATGAACGCGCATCAGCCTGATGAGAACTGTCCGATTGACAACATGATCGGCAATGCCAAAGTCTTTGCACACCTGTTTTTGCAGGCTTAATTTGTATTGCATTCAGTGCTTCATGATGATAGAAAAACGCCGTCGAATGGAAGGTCCCGGATCCCTTATTGCTCATGAAGTAATCAGCAGCAGGATCGGGTGAAGATGAACATTTTAGAGGCTGACTTTTTGATTAAAGCAACTAAAACCGCCATCCGGGCAGAGAAATTATCATTCGCGGATTCAAACATCCTGAAGGATCTCTGCGGTGAGCACGACAAGCACCTTCGATTTCTCGAAAAGCTCGAGCAGGTCAAGGTCAAGCCCTGGGGCAATCATCTTTCCATCAGCGGCAATGATGAAGCCGCCGTCGAAAAGATTTCCCTTCTGCTCAAACAGCTTTACGGGATTATGGAAAAAGGATGGCTGATTCATTCTTCCGATATCGACTACGCCCATCGAATTTTAACGCAGGATATTCATTTTGATCTGGCCCGTATCTTTCTCGATACCGTATTCATATCCTCAAAAAAACGTATTATCACTCCCAAAAGCATAGCCCAGCGCCATTATATCGATTCCATGAGAAAAGCGGACATGGTGCTGTCCATCGGCCCTGCCGGAACCGGCAAAACCTATCTGGCCATGGCGATGGCGGTATCTTATCTGCTGGATAAAAAGGTGCAACGGATCATTCTGACCCGTCCCGCCGTGGAAGCCGGTGAACGCCTGGGTTTTCTGCCCGGGGATCTCGCCGAAAAAGTGAATCCGTATCTTCGTCCTTTGTATGACGCTCTCTACGACATGGTGGACATGGAAAAAGCCGGTGCGCTCATCAGCAAGGGATTGATAGAAGTCGCGCCGCTGGCATTCATGCGCGGCAGGACCCTGAACGATTCGTTCATAATTCTGGATGAAGCGCAAAACACCACTTCCGAACAAATGAAAATGTTTTTGACGCGTCTGGGTTTCAACTCAAAAGCAGTCGTGACAGGCGACATTACTCAAATTGACTTGCCTTCTGAAAAATCATCGGGCTTGATTGAGGCGGAAAAAATTTTAAAAAAGCTCAATACCGTCCGTATTGTTCATTTTTCACAGGTGGATGTTGTCCGTCATCCCCTGGTTGCTGACATCATTTCAGCCTATGATTTTTGGGACAGGGAAAAGAAATCGGATAAACAAACATGAACATCATTGATTCGTCATTTGATAAAATCAATATTGTTTGGAAGAAATTGACGGAAAAAAACAAGATTTCTTTCGATTTTCTGAAAAATAACCTTTTTCAGCGGTGGGCAATTCTCTTTTTCCTGAGCATCGGACTATCCATTCTCCTGGCGCCTAATCTTTACGTCTCCAATCCGGAATACCACTACGGCATGATCGCCCACGAAAACATCAAAGCGGACCGGGATTTCTTAGTCGAAGATATTAACTCCACCCGGCAGAAAAAGAATGAGGCTCCCGCGAACACCCGGCCTGTCTATGATTATGATGCTGAGATGCCGATTACGCTGAAAGCAAAAATAATGAATTCCTTTGCTCTTGGCGCAAATAATCTTACCAATGAACAGCTGAAAGACCTGATTGAAAAATCCCTGGGAATCAAGCTCACAGCAAAGGAATTTTCATTTCTTAAAGCCAATAAGTTCTCTGACGATCTCCAGCAGAAACTATCCGCCGCCATGGATGCTTTTTATAAAAACACATTGATCACAAATACTTCCCTTCAAAATCAGGAGAAAGACAAAGGCATCACCCTGGTCAACGTCATTACACGGGAAGAGGAAAACCTGAAGAATGTATCATCTATCCTCAATATAAAGGATATGGATCCGCTGCTTTCAGGCAAAGTGAAAAACGTTTTCAACCATGATCCGCCTTCTTTTGCACGATACTCCTTTTCAATCCTGAAGAAACTTGTTCAACCCAACCTTGCCTTCAATAAGGAAGAAACAGAGAAGAAAATTCTTTCCGCAATAGAAGAGGTCAAACCGGTTTATTTCCAGGTGCAAAAAAATGAGATGATTGTCCGCGAAGGCGAAAAAATCGGTTATCTGGAACTGGCCAAACTGGAAGCGTTTTATAAGACAGTGGCGGATAATAAAATATCCGGTTTGTCGGTGATTCTGGGAATTTTCTGCACAGTTTTGTTTCTTTCCCTGCTTTTGTATTTCTGGCGCACCCGAAACTGGCTGAAAGCTCCGGATCGTTCTAATCTGGACTTTCTTGTGTTCGCCATTGTGGCTGTTTTGCAGATCCTGTTCGTGAAGGCGGGAATTTTCATTTCCATTGCTATCAACAGGGCTTTCCCGTTTATTCCGATTGATGCCTGCTACTTTGCGATCCCGTTTGCCAGCGGCGCCATGATCATTGCTGTCCTGGTGAACCGGAACGTGGCCATGATCATGAGCGTTCTGACATCCTTTCTCATCAGTCTTCTTTTTGAAGAGAAAATCATTTTCCCGCTTTTTTCCTTTATGGGATCTGTTGCCGCTTCCTATCACATTGTCAACAGTCGCCAGCGTTCCACTTTTTTCAAGGTTGGTCTTTTCCTGGGCGTTATCAACATTGCGGCGATTTTTTGCCTGAATCTTTTATCCGGCCATTTTCTGAATGATTTACCGATCCGTTTGGCCATGGGCATTTTAGGCGGCATTATCACAGGCGTTCTTGTTGCCGGCATCACCCCCGTATTTGAAAGTCTCTTCGGCTTTATCACCTATATCAAACTGCTCGAACTGGCCAACCTCAACCAGCCGATTTTCCAGAGAATGATTATCGAAGCACCGGGCACATACCATCACAGCATCATTGTCGCGTCGCTCGTGGAGGCGGCGGCGGAGGCGATCGGCGCGAATGCACTGCTGGCCAAAGTCAGCTCTTATTATCATGATATCGGCAAGCTGGCAAAACCGCATTATTACATTGAAAATCAAACCAACTACGACAACCGGCACGATAAACTCTCACCGAAGATGAGCACGCTGATTATCATCTCCCATATCAAGGAAGGATGTGAACTGGCCGCTCAGGCAAAGCTCGGCCAACCGATCATCAACATCATCCGGGAACATCATGGAACCAGTCTCGTTAGTTATTTTTACGACAAGGCCAAAAAGGACAAGGATGAATCAATCCGTTCTCTCACGGAAAACGATTTCCGTTATCCAGGCCCCAAACCTCAGACAAAGGAAGCAGGACTCGTAATGCTGGGTGATATTATTGAAGCCTCCTCGCGCACACTGACGCATCCGACACCTGCAAGAATCCGGTCGCTGGTTCGCGAGCGGATCGGGCGCGTCTATTCAGACGGTCAGCTGGACGACTGTGAACTGACGCTGAAAAACTTGAGTACGATCGCGGAAACGTTTACCCGTATCTTAACGGGAATCTTCCATCATCGCGTCGATTATCCGGAATCAGCTTTAAAAGAGACAAACGGGAAAAAAGAACCCCATGAACATCCAAATAGAAAATCAGCAGAAACGTATTAAAATTGACAAACGAAGAATCCGTAGCCAGGTAAACGCGCTTCTAAAACTGCTCGACTGCGCTAATATGGAAATCAGCATCACGTTTGTTAATGATGCGATCATACGGCAAATCAATAAAAAATACCTCGGTAAAGACAGGCCCACTAATGTTATTTCTTTCCCGCTTCAAGAAGGTGAATTCTGCAACATTAACCCGCAGATGCTGGGCGATATTGTCATATCCGTTGACACGGCGGGAAGAGATTCAGCAAGTGGTAATCTGAGTTTCGAAGAGGAAATCCTTTTCTTAATTATTCACGGCCTGCTGCATCTGAATGGCTATAACCACGAAAACACATCTATAGCCCAGGCCCGCAAAATGAAAAAGAAAGAAAAAGAACTTTTTACATTATTAACGGAATCCACAAAAATAAAGTAATACCTTCCAGCCGAAACATTTTCCGAATTATTATACAGCCGCAGGAGATTCAGGATACGTGTCAGCGCTTTGCAGCGATCGTTCTTTTTTTGCCGTTTCTGGCCGCCCTGCCTTTTTTATTTTTTTTGGCCTTGCCGGTATCACACGCGAGTTTCTGACCCGGAATCTTGATTTTTCGTCCGGCTTTTATGGTATTGCCTTTTAAATTGTTCGCTTTCTTGAGTTTTGCCACGGGAACATCAAAGCGCTTGGCAATATCATTCAGGGAATCCGTCTTTTTTACCTTGTAAACCGCCACCGAGTCGTTATTATTCGAGGACGCAACACCGCTTGAGCCCCCGGGAATTCGAACGATCTGTCCCCTATTTATACCGTTTTTCCTGCTCAAACGATTCGCTCTCTGGAGGGCCCTTACAGACACTCCATATTTATTCGCGATGGACGCCAGGGTTTCCCCTCGCCGGACACGATGCGTGTCATAGGTTCCCGCTGGTTTTGATTTTGAGTTTGAACCAATGGATGCCGACCGGGGTGATTGCGATCGCGCATAAGTGAAGGTCGGTTTTTCCGTTTCCGGAATATCGTTGTAAACACTGTTGAATTTTCCAAGCGTTCCTTTGGGTATTCTGATCGCATATTCACGGTCAGGTGTCAGCTTGTGCCTGAGTTCCGCGTTGAGAACGGTCATGGTCTCTTCGGACACCTCCATTTTTGAAGCGATATCCGCTAGCTTCATGATTCTATTGACCTTGACCGTTTCATATTTCAGCAAAGAGTCTTTTGTTGTCTGTAAATCAAAGCCATATTTGCCGGGATTTTTTACAATGTGCACTGTGGCAAGAAAACGGGGAACATAACGGGCCGTTTCATTGGGCAGCTGTGCGTAAAGATCCCAGAACCGGTCGAAGAAATTGATCTGTTGCCTGGATATGGTGCGAAGCACCCTGCCCTCACCGCAGTTATAGGCCGCCAGTACGGTAAGCCAGTCACCAAACATGGCGTGCAGCTCTTTTAAATAGGCGATTGCAGCCTGTGTTGACTTTAAAACATCCATGCGTTCGTCTATCCATTCGTCACGGGAAAGACCGAATTTATAACCTGTAGAGGGAATAAACTGCCACAAGCCTAATGCCCTTGCAGGGGATAAGGCCGTCGCCTTAAATCCGCTTTCTACCAGAGGCAGCCAGAAAAGCTCTTCGGGCACCCCTGCTTTTTTTAATTCACCGACAATGAGGTCCCTGTACTTGTTGGAACGTTCATAGGAGGCAATGAAAAATTCTCTTTCCGGACCCTGAAAGGAGCGAATCTCTTTTTCCACATCCGCATTCATCAAATGTGGAATTTCACTGGCCTTGCCGAATGTACGGCTCCTCTTGTGTCCATAAACCGCCATGATTCTCTGGGAAATTAAAAGACGTAAATCATCTTTCTGCCGAGCGATCGCCGGATCACCATCTGCGTCCAAAATCAACGCATAGGCCTTGTCCAGTTCATTCAGGGTGTTTTCAATATCGCCTTTTTTCCAGTATTTATCTGCCATTTCCAGGTATTCAAGAGCATTTTCCATCAACTCCTGTTCCTCATCTTCTTTACCGTCTTCATTATCTGATAAATCTGATTTTGAATCACCGAAAAGCATGTTTGTGAAAGCCTCAACAGGGCCGATTGATTTCTTCTGATCCTGTTTCTTTTCAGTGATATTCGTTCCGGAAAGGGCGGCCTGCTGATTCGTATTTTCTGCAAATGCCTGAAAACCGCTCACCAGCAGTACGATCAGGCTTAAACTAACGATCAAAGAAATGAATGAAACATTTTTATTACATTTTAACATGCGCTGTGTCTCCTGACTTCTTTTTCAGTTACTGATCATAACAACGTTTTGTTTCCGATCACAGATCAGTTCGTTATTTTCTCCGGTCTTATCAACATCATGACCACTTTTGCGAAGCTGTATAACACACTTTCCCGATATCCCAAAACAATAACGACAATTTTTAGTATTATCGTTTGTTTAGCTTTCCGTAGCAGCGGGATTTTGCCCCCTGTTGCCAACATACATCAGATAAGCCTGGATGAAATCATCAATGTCGCCATCCAGCACTTTCTGCGCATTGCCGTTTTCCAGGTTTGTCCGGTGATCCTTCACCATTTTGTAGGGATGCAAAACATAGGAACGGATCTGGCTTCCCCAGGCAATGTCTTTTTTCTGCTTGTTCTCTTCATCAAGTTTATCATTTTTTAGCTGGAGTTCTCTCTCATAGAGCCGCGATTTTAAATATTTCATCGCCATGGCTTTATTTTTATGCTGCGATCTTTCATTCTGACACTGCACGACAATATTGGTCGGTAAATGGGTAATCCGGACAGCGGAATCGGTTTTATTGACATGCTGCCCTCCCTTCCCGCCTGACCGGAACGTGTCTATTCTTAAATCATCTTCATTGATATCAATTTTTATCTCATCATCGACCTCGGGATAAACAAATACGGAGGCAAAGGATGTATGCCGCCTGGCGCCCGCATCAAACGGAGAAATCCTGACAAGACGGTGAATCCCGATTTCTGCTTTGGTGTATCCATAGGCGTACTCACCCTCGATGGTAAAAGACACGCTTTTAACGCCGGCTTCGTCCCCCGGTAGATAATCAATAATATTTGTTTTGAAATTTTTCTTTTCCGCCCACCGCAAATACATGCGCAGAAGCATTTCTGTCCAATCCTGCGCTTCTGTTCCTCCCGCCCCGGCATGAATATTCACAATCGCGTTCATCGGGTCCTGTTCGCTCGACAGCATCATCTTGAGCTCTTCAATCTTCACATCGGAAGATAATTTCTCCAGTTCGGTTTCAAGATCGTTCAAGACCTGCTCATCGTTTTCCTCAGAGGCAATCGACCAGAGGGTTTCAGCGTCCTGAATCTGCCGTTGAAATTTTTTCCAGTTGTCAAGCGCGCCCGACAATTTTGTTTTTTTCTGCAGGAGGGTTCGCGCCTGCTCCGGATCATCCCAGAAATCCTTTTTTGCGGACAGGATTTCCAGATCCTTCACTTTTAATTCCAGTTCAGTGACGTCAAAGACATTCTCCAATATATTGAATTCTTTTTTTCAGGTCACTAATGGTTTCATGAATGCTTTCTGCTGACATTATTTTCCCCTCCTTCTAAGGCTCCACAAGAAAAAAACGGCCAGGCATAAAAAACCGGCCCCCACCGGCCAATCGCCGTATTTTGCATAGATCGTCGGTAACTGAATATACTTTATACGGCCATGAATCGCGTCTTTATGAAATATTCCGGTTTTCGCCATAATTTTCCCTGTCGGATGAATAATCGCTGAAATGCCGGTATTGGCCGCCCGCACAAGATAAAGCCTTGTCTCGACCGCTCGGAATATGGTCATGGAAAGGTGCTGATACGGGGCTGATGTGCTGCCGAACCAGGCATCGTTTGTAATGTTTACGAGCAGGTCAGCCTTGGCATTTTTGTACATTCTTCCGGCTTCGGGCAGGATTCCTTCATAACAGATCATCACCCCTATTTTTCTTTCTCCCATCTCAAGGGGATGAAATCCCTTTCCTTCGCCGAAATCACCGATTCCCTCGGCCAGTCTGCCGATAAAAGGAAATATGGTTCTCATCGGTACATATTCACCGTAAGGTACAAGATGCACCTTGTCATATTTACCCTGAATATCGCCCCGTGGAGAAAGCAGATAGGCGCTGTTGTAATAATCCGTATTGCCGTCGCGGGCCTGATACCTTGTGGACCCGAAAACGAACCAGTTATCGGTCTTGATCGGGATATCCTTCACCTGGCGCTGCAAATCGGTATCGTCCTGATAGTGAAAAGGCACCGCTGTTTCGGGCCACACAATCAGTCCGCCGGATGCCGGCGGCTGCCGCAAGGACAGTTCCTCGTAAATATTGATGGTCTCTTTCTGAAAATTGGTATTCCATTTGATCGACTGACTGATGTTTCCCTGAACCAGCGAAACTTCCATTCCCTGCGCATCGTTCAATATTTGATTGATTTGAGTGATTCGCTGAACACCATACGCATAGACACCTGCCCAGAGCAGAAACACAACGGCAGCAAGAGCAAATGACTTTTTCAATCGCTGGGTCATGAAGGTATAAAAAGCAGTGTTTAAAAGAACGATCAGAAAAGATAATCCAAAAACGCCGACAACATCGGCAATCTGAATAAAAAAGAGATTATTATACTGGGAATACCCAAGGTTTTCCCAGGGGAAACCGGTAAACGCCTTCGACTTAACATATTCCAGGCACATCCACAAAACCGGCGCGGAAAGATACAGGGGAATCCATTTTCTCAAACATACGATTCCCGTAGCGAACAAAGCCGTGTATAGGCTCAAATAAAAGGCCAGAAGAAGCATGAGGATGATTCCCAGATACAGCGGCAAATGGCCGAAATTCACAACCACATGCGTTATCCAGTAGAGGATTCCGACACAAGCCGTCATCCCCGCCACCCATCCCAAGAGCAGCGACCGCCAGACGGAATCGATGTCCTTCAGGGCGATAAACAAAGGAACAAAGGCAAACCAGGCAACAACTCCCAGTCCGAATTTCGGAAAAGACAAAAAGAGCAGGACGCCGCTTAAGACTGCAAAAAAGATACGGTACACGCTGAGTTTGTTATCGGAAAGTTCCTGTGCCGGTTGCGGGTCTTTATTCTTCATTTAAAAGATCATCATCCATTTTTTTTATTTTCACTTTTTTTATACTGCGTTCGTCCGCATTTTCGATGGTAATATCCATTCCTTCAATCTGAAATTTTTCCCCACGGTGCGGGATTCTTCGAATCGTATTTAAAATGAGCCCGCTTACCGTTTCGTATCGTCCTCTTTCCAGACTGATCTGCAAATGCTCTTCAATCTTTTCGATCTCGGTTCGCGCTTCCACGATAAAAGCGCCATCGGGTGTCTGGATGATATCCCCGGAATCAGGGCTTTCTTCGTGTTCATCGAGGATATCCCCGACAATCTCTTCCAGCAAATCCTCCAGCGTCACCAGACCGGATGTCCCCCCGTATTCATCGATGACAATGGCAATGTGTTTTTTGTTGTTTTTGAATTCATGAAACAGCAGATGGGCATTTTTTGTTTCGGGGATGTAATAGGGTTTGGTCAGACGGGATAAGATGTCGGAAGCTGTTATGTTCTGCGGCCAAACATTCAGCAGATCCTTGATGTTCAGAATGCCGATGATATTGTCAACCGACCCCCTGTACACGGGTAACCGGGTATGCCGGGATTCCGCGATCTCGTGAATCATCTCTTCCGGTGTGTCGTCCACGCTGATGGAAACAATATCCGTTCTCGGAATCATGATTTCCCGCACCATGGTGGAAGTGAATTCCAGAATGTTTTCGATCATTTTTCTGGATGCATCATCAAAGACTCCGCTTTTCTGCCCTTTGGCCAGCATCGCCATTATTTCCCTGCGAATATAGTCGGGCTTGCGCCAGAAAAACAATTCAGATATTTTTTTCATATCCGTCTCAATTGCTCCCGCAATTACAGGCCCCGCAAATATTCGGGACGCATTCTGCCGACATCGTTTTCTTCAATGACCGCCCCGATCATTTTCAGTATTTTTTCTTTTTGTCGGGGAAGGCGCGCTTTAATCGGGAGATAATTGGACGCATGATTGGATGTAAAGTAACAGTCTGTAAAATTGGAGTTGGCGATCATCAGATACAACTCCCGGATAAAGCCGATTTTATCAGGCAGAACAAATCGCCCTGCCAGGTAATCCTCATACAGTTCCGTCTGCGGCACAAACATGAGTGTCAGCGCGCCCACATAATCCGGATCCATTTCCGTCAGAAGGCTTGCCGTATCCATTGCATGTTCTATGCTCTTTTCAATCCCGCCAATGCCAAGGATGACCGTTACAGACAACTCAATGCCTGCTTCTTTGACGCGCCGTGCCGCTTCCACCATTTTTTCCCGTGTGGCGCCTTTGTTAATCTTCGTAAGCAGTTCGGCGTTGCCGGTTTCCACGCCCAGATAAAGGATTTTCAGCCCCAGCTCCCTCAGTTGTCTGAGATCGTCAACCGATTTTCGCAAAATGCTTTTCGTGTTGGCGTAGCTTCCGATCCTCTCAAGTCCAGGAAGATACCGGTTAATCATCTGTAAAATTTCTACCAGACGGGGCTGCGGTATAATCAACGAATCACCATCACACAGGAAAAGCCGGCTGACAGGACCGTATGTTGTGGCTTCCCGCAGATCTTTTTCAATTCGCTCCAGGGGCTTTATCTTAAATTTTTTCTGCCGGTATGTGCCGCAGAATGTGCACCGGTTGTGAGAACAGCCGACCGTGACCTGTAAAAGCAGGCTGTAGGCTTCACTGGGCGGACGTATGATCAGTCCTTCGTAGTCCATGGTATTCGATTACCTCTTTTTCAATTGTTTCGCAATGATGCTCTCATTTCGTTTCACAGGATGCCCTGCAGACCTTATTAAACATGCTCTATAGATTATGTCAATCACCTGTAGGTACCCTTATGAGGGTTGTTTCTCATAAAAAAAGGGAGCCGCACTGAGCAGGCTCCCTTCGATTTTCTGGCGGGGCCGATGGGACTTGAACCCACGCCCTCCGGCGTGACAGGCC
>CAZXIP010000022.1:0-17066 GCA_964640755.1 uncultured Smithella sp.
CCACGGCCGTTATTGCAGCCGCAATCCTGGGAATCATCAACGCTTTTTTGCGTCCCGTTCTGCTGATCCTGACACTGCCGCTGACCATTCTGACGCTCGGCGTTTTTACGTTTGTTCTCAATGCATTTATGCTGCTTCTGGTCGCTTATTTTGTTCCGGGACTCGAGATTGACAGCTTTTCCTGGGCCTTTCTTGGTGCCCTGATTATCAGCATCGTCAGTTGGATTGCCAACCGCTTTATCAACAAATCAGCGCCGGATGCCGGCAGCCGCCAAAAACCGGACATCATCGACATGAAGCGGGGGGATGACGGGAAATGGCAGTAGACGCAACGCTCAATCTCACCCCCGCGATGAAACAGTATGTCGACATCAAGAAAAAGTATCCCGATTGCATCTTATTGTACCGGATGGGTGATTTTTATGAGATGTTTTTTGAAGATGCCCTGACGGCTGCTCCTGTCCTGGAGATCACACTTACCTCCCGCAACAAATCCAGGGAGGATGCGGTCCCACTTTGCGGGTTTCCCTACCACGCCGCATCCGCGTATATTACGAAACTGGTGGAAAAGGGTTTCAAGGTTGCTGTCTGCGAACAGGTCGAAGACCCCAAAAATGCCAGGGGGATCGTCAAACGCGATGTCATCCGGGTCATCACGCCCGGCCTGGTTTTGGATGAGGAGAATCTCAAGTCCGGCGAAAACAATTACCTGGCCTGCATTGCGCCGGCAGGGGACACCCTGGGGCTGGCTTTTCTCGATCTGTCCACAGGTGAATTTCAAATTGGTGAGTTTGCAGGCCGCGACCGTCTTCTGGCTGCTGTTGGCGGTCTGGATTTCAAGGAGCTGCTGGTCAGCCGAACGTTTTCTGACCCGGTTTTGATCAAAATGCTGGAGGCGCAAATGCCCGCCGGCCGTGTCAATGCGATTGAAGAAACTTCTTTTGAACCGGGATTTGCTGATGAAATTCTGGACCGGGAACTAACCCCACAGGTTCTGGATGAATCTAAAATAAAAAACAGGCCGGCGGCCAAAATTGCCGCTGCCGTCATTTTGCGTTACGTCAATTCCACGCAAATGGTTCGTGCCGCCCACATTTCCGAAATCCAGTGGTACTCGCCGGAAAATTATCTGGTTTTGGACGATGCCGCCCGCCGGAATCTGGAAATATTTTCGACCATTCAGGACAATGCCCGTGCCGGTTCTCTTTTTTCAATGATCAATGAAACGCTCACTCCAATGGGCGCCAGACGTCTGCGCTGGTGGATGGGTTACCCGCTGGTGGATTGCGAAAAAATCCGCGCCCGGCTGGCAGCAGTGGCTGAAATCAAAGACAATCACATCGTGCGGTCCGATTTACGAAAAGCACTTTCACAGGTTTATGACCTGGAAAGACTGGCCGGTCGTGTCGCGCTCAAAGTGGCAACGCCGCGTGATCTGATTGCGCTGAAACTGTCGCTTGCCGTTTTGCCCGGGCTGCAATCCATGCTGAACGATTTTACCGCGCCCGCCCTGTTGTCGATCCGCGGGGAGATCAGCGATATGTCCGTCCTGGTGGATCTGCTTTCCCGTGCCATTGCCCCTGATCCGCCGTCGCGCATCCAGGAGGGGGGATTTATCGCTCATGGTTTCGATGACGGGCTCGATCATCTGCGTTCGATCAGCCGCGACGGAAAGAAGTGGATTGCGTCGCTTGAAGCAAAAGAAAGACAGGCCACGGGCATCAATACACTGAAGATCGGGTTTAACAATGTTTTCGGCTACTACATTGAAGTCACCAAGGCCAATGCCGGTTTGGTGCCGGAATCTTACGTGCGCAAGCAGACACTGGTTAATGCCGAGCGTTACATCAACCAGGAATTGAAAGAATTTGAACAGACGGTTCTCAATGCCGAAGAAAAAATACGTGAACGTGAAAATGAAGTCTTCAATCAGCTGCGTGATGATTTAATGCCGTATATTCCTGAGATTCAGTATAACGCTTTTCGCGTGGCCGAACTTGATGCGTTTTGCGCACTTTCAGAAGTGGCCGAAAAACATTCCTATGTCTGTCCGGAAATCGATGAAGAAGACCTGATCGACATTAAAGACGGACGCCATCCGGTCGTTGAGACAGCTTTAAGAAAAGAAGGGTTTGTGCCCAACGATACACTGCTGGACCTGCAGGGCAACCGCCTGCTGGTGATAACCGGTCCCAATATGGCAGGCAAATCAACCTATATCCGCCAGGTGGCCTTGATTGTGCTTCTGGCGCAGATGGGCAGCTTTGTCCCCGCATCGCATGCCCGGATCGGTGTAGTGGATAAAATTTTCACGCGCATTGGCGCTTCTGACAACCTCATGAAAGGGCAGAGCACCTTTATGGTGGAAATGATGGAAACGGCCCGGATTCTGACGGATGCTACACACCGCAGCCTGGTGATCCTCGATGAAGTAGGCAGGGGCACTTCAACGTTTGACGGGGTGAGCATTGCCTGGGCGGTGGCCGAATACCTTCACGATTTGGGGGGCATTGGCATGCGGGCGCTTTTTGCGACGCATTATCACCAGCTGACGGATCTGGCGGCGTCAAAGGATGGTGTGAAGAATTACAATATCGCTGTGAAGGAGTGGGGTGAAAAAATCATTTTTCTGCGTAAGATCATGGAAGGCGGGACGAGCCGAAGTTATGGCATCGAAGTGGCCCGGATTGCAGGCGTTCCGTCAGACGTGATTTCACGCGCCAAAGAAATCCTGCGCAATCTGGAAAAAGGGGAATTCGATGAGATCGGCATGCCGCGTATTGCGCGGGGGAAAAGCGCCGCTAAATCTGGAAACCCGCAGTTGAATCTGTTTGCACAAAGCGAGGATTCCGTTCTTGATGAGCTTCGGCAAATGGATATTTCTTCCATGACGCCGCTCGATGCGCTCAACACCCTACATCATCTCAAAAGCAGATTATCATGACCCTGCCGGTGTTCTATACGTTATTCCTTACGCAGGTCAGTTTTACCTGCCTTTGATCGCTGAGCCCAAGCAAAACTTTGGAAATGCCGTCCTGCAAAAGAGTGTTCATGCCCTTGGCAACAGCTGCCTGATAAATGGATTCAATGCTTTCATTGCGCCGGATCATGCGTTTGATTTCCCGGGTGAAAATGAAAATCTCCGAAACGCACAACCGGCCGCCGTATCCTGTTTGACCGCACGCTTCGCAGCCCCGGGGGCGGAAAAGATGAAAATGATTCGAGTAGGGGATGTTGAGCTTTTCGAAAGCCTCTTTCCCGTACATTTGAGAAAGTTCGTCATATTCTTCAGGGCCGGGATGGTATTTTTCCTTGCATTTCGGGCATAGCGTTTTCATCAGCCTCTGTTCTATGATGGCCAGCATGGCATCGGCAAAAATAAGACGGCTGATGCCCATGTCCAAACACTTTTCCACGGTATCAATGATATGATCGGCCCACAGCGTGCTGATCACGAGGTGTCTTTTCATGGAGGCTTCCATGCATATTCCGGCCGTTTCGGGGTCAAAAATGCGGCTTGCCGCTATGACGTCCGGATCGGCATTCAAAAATGAACGCAGCACATAAGGGAAGTCAAAGCCTTTTCGTGGATCAACGGGAACCTGCCTCAGACCGTTTTGTATGATTTCGATAGATTCTTCCGCAGTCCATATTTTTTTCTCCTGCGTATTGATGGTATCAAGGCAGGCATGAAGAGTTGTGTTCATGCCTGCTCCGGCCGGTCCGACAATTAAAATCATTCCCCGTGGCTGCTGCAGAATATTCACAATCTCTTTATAACTGTTCTCCGACAGCCCGAGCAGTTCCAGTGGGATTTTTTTAGCTTTGGCCGAGATATGGATCACCATGTCCTCGGGGCCGGTGTGCGTCGGAATAAAGGTCACCCGCATGTGGATGGCGCTTCCCGATGGCCTTGTTAATGTCAGGTTCCCATGCTGAATGGCGGGTTGTTTCGTCACGCCGAGATTGGATAACTCCTTTACCTGATCCACTATCTTTGTATATTCTTCAATGGTTATGGTTTTGTTTTTCAAACACTGGCCGTCAATGCGGGTGCGCAGGTTAATTATCTTTCCCGCAGCATCCGGTTCAAAATGAATGTCGGAGCCGCGGCGGTTGTATGCATCATAAATAATGTCGGTAAGTAATGGGAGAACACGGGCCTGGGGTACGGTTTCAGCTTCTATGACAGGTGCAGCAGGTGTGGCAGGTAAGGCAGCGGCAGGCTCATCCGGAATATAATGATCCGCATCCTTTGGAAATATATCCCGAAGGAATATGGCTGTGGCTTGCAGTGTCTTCTCTGACGGTTTTGCTTCCGTTTGATAATGGTTGTGCACAGCGGTTTCACGGGTCGTTTCAGGCGCCAGAGACGCGGCTTGTGTGATGCCTGATAAAAAAGTTACGTTCGTTCGGTGTGTATCTTCGGAGCCGGCAATAAGCACGCTTTCCGGTTCGATTTTTATAGCCGGCTTCACGATTGTTTCAGGACGGGTCACAACGCTTGGATCGGATGCCGGTAGCTGCTCTGAGAAAAGCTTTTGGGTTTCCGGTTCGGCCGGCATTTTTTCATCATTTTCTGAATAGTAGCGATTAATCAGTCTCAGGATGTCACTGGACAGGGCAACCTCGTAAACAACGGATTCCGTTTCCAGCATTTTTTCAATTTCCCGCTTTTTAGTAAGGTTTGACGGGTCTTCTACGAGCACATGGATTTTACCCTTCACCACGTTCAGCGGAAACCAGAGCATGTCGACCAGCGATGACTTGTCAAGGCTGGAAAGGAGATCTTCGATGACAGGCAGGTCGTCGCTGTAGGCTCGAAAGGGACAGGAAAAATGGTCCGACAGCGCCGCCCCGATATAATCTTTTGCAACGTCGTACCGCTCCGTTAAAACCGTTGCCAGATCTTCTTTTGTTGCGATGGATGCCTTTACCGCGTGATTCATCTGCTCGGGCGTGACGATTCCGTCCTGGATTAGCTTTTCATATCGTTCGCTGCGTTTGTGACCGGCCTGGTCAAAGTCCAGCAGCATAAACAACGCTTTGGCCAGACTGCTTTCGATTTCATCCAGAAAAATATGGGAGTAATCATCAATGGTCTCGCCGTTTTTTTTATTCATGATTTCCATGACGCCCAGGATGATGCCGTCATACAGGATCGGGCTGGCGATAATCTGACCGGTCAGGATTCCCGTTTTTTCATCCAGTGAATCGTCAAAACGCAATGCGTCGTTAATTTTCCTGATTTCCCGGGTATTGTAAGCATCCGAAACATGGAGCATTTTTTTCTTTCTCGCGACATAGCCCGCAAAAGTTGTGTTATCAATGGGGAGGCGGATTTCTTTTGTCTTTATGCCGTCGCTCTGCAGCGTGAAAATTTCTTTTCTCCCCTTGTCAACCACATAAATCGTGAGGACGTAAATATTAAACAGTTTTCGTATGTCTTCCTTGATGTCAACAAGAATTTCCCGAATGTTTTCAGCAGAGTTGATGCGGCTGGTAATGCGCTGGATCGACTTGTGAAATTCAAGATTTTTTAACAGTTCCTCAACCTGAGGCGCCTCGGATATTTCTTCCTTCAGCGATTTTTTTACAAACGTGCCTGTTTTAGACATTAAGCGATTCCTTGCCGTCAACTTAAAAAGATATCTCTTTCCTAGCTTAGCAAGGGATGTGCCGAAATAGAATAAATATGTAATGTTTATTAATAATAAGCAGTTAACGTGATCGAGGGTGATGAAAACACAACAAGGCATGTCAGGCTGGATTATTCATTTTGACCCCGGAATCTGTTTTGCGAGATAAATTAAAGGTTATAGGATTTAACTTTTCTTTTCAGGGTGGAAAGAGAGATGCCCAGCGCTTTTGCGGATTGCGAATAATTGCCATTAAATTTTTTCAGCGCCCGGCTGATGCAGTTTATCTCAGTGGTTTCAAGCGGACATATTTCTTCATCATCCGGAACGGTTGAAGCAGCGTGCGAATAAGAGGTCATATTGTTTCTCAAAAGCAGCGACGGCCTGAGCGTCTGTCCGCGTTGTATGATCAGGGATCGCTCAATGACATTTTTCAATTCACGCACATTGCCCGGCCATTCATATTCCATGAGCTTTCCCAATTCCAAATCGCTCAGGCGGATGCTGGTATCCCGGGACATTTTCCCAATGAAATATTCACAAAGTTTGGGAATGTCATATTTTCTTTCGCGAAGCGGCGGAATGTGTATTCGAATGACGCTGAGACGGTAGTAGAGATCGTTGCGAAACGTTTTTTCCTTTATGGCTGCTTCCAGGTCATTGTTGGCGGCTGCGATAATGCGGACGTTGACTGGTTTCACGGTTTCGCTGCCGATGCGCCTGATTTTCTTCTCTTCCAGAACACCCAGCAGCTTGGATTGAAGATGGATCGGCATGGAGCCGATTTCATCCAGCATCAGGGTCCCTCCCTCAGCCAGTTCGAAAATACCCTTGCGCGTGGAACTTGCCCCTGTAAAGGCACCCTTTTCTGAACCGAATAATTCCGCCTCAATGAGATTCTCGGGGAAGGCGGCGCAATTGGCCGTGAGGAAAAGTTTTGTCGGCAGGTCGCTTTTAAAATGAATGGCGCGTGCCACAACATTTTTGCCCGTTCCGGTTTCTCCGGTGATGAGAACAGGTGCGTCGGTGTCCGCCGCAAGATCAATGGTACGGATAATTTCATCAAATATACCGTGACCGGCGATTAGTTCATATTCTACTGTGTCTTTTGTATTCTGGTAGTCCTGGATTTGCTCTGTTTTCTCCAGCTCCTGGGTGCGGAAAGCCTGTTTGATGGTCAGCTCCAGTTCAGCCATTTCAAAGGGTTTGGAAAGATAGTCATGAGCGCCAACCTTGATGGCTTCGATGGCATTGTTGAAGCTCGGGTAGGCTGTGACGAAAATGATTTTCGTCTGCTCATTTTGTTTCAAAATGGCGGGACAAAGCGTTATGCCTTCCGTATCGGGAAGCTTTTGATCAAGAATAACTACATCAATTTTGTTTTCTGTACAGAGTTTCAGGCCGTCTTTGCCTGTATTGGCCATCAGGACATCCGTTTTTTCGTCGGTCAGCAGATCATGCACGGACTCACAGAAAATGTCATTGTCGTCAATAATCAGGATTTTTCTTTTAACTTTTATCATGCGCTACGGACACCTTCGGGAATAACGATGGTCACGCTGGTTCCTTTATCTTTTGTGCTCTTAATTTCCATGTTTCCCTTCATCAGCGTTACCATTTTCAATGTAATCATCAACCCCAGACCCGTCCCGCGGGTTTTTGTTGTGTAGAAGGGTTTGAAAAGATTGGCCTGTGCCTCTTTTGACATTCCGCAACCATTGTCTTCGACCGTAATGGCGACCAGATCGTCCTGTTTCATTACCCGAATGTTAATTTTTTTATTCGTTGAATCTTCAAGTGCATCCGATGCGTTGGTGATCAGGTTCAGCAGAACCTGGTGGAGGAGACGGGGGTCGGCGCTGATGCTTGTTACATTCGAACCAACGATTTTGCTGATTTCGACGCCGGATTGATGAAGATCATTGCGTACCAGCGCAATAAAACGGACCAGGAAATCATCGATAGATACATCCTGAATTTCTGGTTTTTCAAAGATACTGAAACTCTTTAACGCTCTCAGAAGAAACTCGACACGGGTTATTTCCGTCATGGCGCGGTCGACATACTTTTCGACCGTTTCAGGAGAGTACTCGAGGAGATTCCTTTTCAGAACACTTAAGGTCATTTTGATGGAATTGATCGGATTGCCCAGCTCATGACGTATGCCGGAAAATACAAAGCTGATGTTATCCATTGAATTGACCGCTTCAGCGATGGACTCCAGGCGGCTTCTTTCGGTGATGTCGCGGATGATGATCCAGATGAAATTGTCTGCGATCATGTAGGGCGTATAGCCCAGCAGGCGGTTTTTAAAGCGCAGTGTATAATTTTTTCCGAAAATTTCCTTTTCGGGTTTGCTGCCGTAGTCTGTCAAAAGCAGAGACAGGAGATTGCGATAGTCCAACAAATTCTGGTTTTGCTGGAAAATCTCTACAGCAAATTTGTTTTTGAAGATGAGTTCTCTTGTTTTCACATCCAGGATGACGATGCCCAGATCAATCGTCTCCATAATGCTGGCATATAAAGAGGTCTCCAAATTATTTTCTGGATGGGCCTTATTAAAATTTTCTATTGCGGCGTCATGCATAATGTGAATATAATCTCAATAAATGAAAAGATATTAAAACATAGAATCATTTTAACATTTTCCAGACGTTGATATAAATAATTACCTGTATTGTCAAGGATATTTTCGTGCAGACTTTGAAAAGAACGATGCTGATGTTATTGCTAACTGCAGTTTTCATAGCTGCCGGAATATTTTTTGCTCCGCGATTTTTGGCTTATTCGACAAACTACACAAAAGCGGATGCCATCGTAATTCTACTGGGGCCTGTATTTAACGATCGTGAGAGGCATGCGCGGGATCTGATTGAAAAGGGGATGGCGGATTATCTCATCATTCCGGCTTACAATAAAACATTGCATCTGGATCAGAACACGCTGAAAACCCTTCAGGACAATCCGAACAAAAACAACATCAACTCAAAAAATAAACCGGCCATGCCGGAATATTACGAAGACACGCATCTTGAACTGATTGAAGCAAAAAAGACAATGAAGCGGCATGGACTGAAGTCGGCCATATTTGTCAGCTCCCCCTATCACATGCGCCGCATTCAAATCATGGTCAATAAAGAATTTGACCATTCATCTGCATATTATTTTTCACCGACGCCTTTCGAAAAAGCCCCGTTAAACGCCTGGGAATTAAAGGCATCCGACTGGAAAAAAGTGCGCAGGGAATATGTCAAGATTCTATGGTTTGTGATCTATTCCCCGTGGACACGGCAGGAAACGGCCGGCTAGCGCTTAATTGTCCGGCTTAAGGTAGGGTAGGGCCAGTTGCACTTTTTTCAGGGCCTGCTTCTCAATCTGGCGGGCGCGTTCGCGGGTGATATTGTATTTATCACCGATTTCCTGAAGTGTCAGCGGGTCATCCGCCATGATGCGGTGCTGAATGATAAAGCTTTCCCTTTCGTTGAGATTGGCCAGCGCTCCGGCGATGTCGCGCTTGACCAGGCTTCTTTCCTCATGCTTAATCAGGGATACTTCCTGATTATCACCGTCATGCGTGAGAAAATCAAGATGCGACGTTTCTCCGTCGTCATTGATGAATTCGTTGAGTGACAAGTCGCGCGAACCCATGCGTAAATCCATTTCGGCGACCTCGGAACCCTTAACACCCAGTGACTCTGCAATTTCACTGAATTCAGGGTTCTTTTTTGAAAGGGTTTCGAGTTCTTTCTTTGCCTGGCTTAATTTGAAGAAAAGTTTTCTTTGCGCCTGGGTCGTGCCGATTTTCACTATGCTCCAGGATTTGATCAGGTAATTCTGGATATAGGCCCGGATCCACCACACCGCGTAGGAAATCAGGCGGTAGCCTTTATAGGGGTCGAATTTTTTTACGGCATGAATCAGGCCGATGTTGCCTTCCTGGATCAGATCGGCCAGTTTAAAGCCGTAATTCCGGTATTCGTGGGCTATCTTGACAACAAAGCGCAGATTGGAGACGATCAGTTTTTCAGCCGCCTCCATGTCATTGAATTTCTTGAGCTGAACGGCAAGTTTGAATTCTTCTTCGGGAGACAGGAGCGGAAAGCGGTTGATCTCGGTTATGTAGATGTCAAGAGTGCCTGTAACGATCGGTAACTTCAACGCCTGGGCCTCCTTATTGAATTTAACATCATGTTTATGTATCGAAGAGTGTTTTCCCGGTCAAGAAAATTATTCAAATGACAGGCGTCTTGACAGGAAAACCATCAATGTTTATTCTATGGAAAAGTAATCTAAGGAATTGAAATGAAATCAGTTAACAGGGTGATGATCGAATCGGCCGTCAAAATGGCCAGGGATGTCAAAGCCGGCATTGTTCTGTTTTGCGCGGATGTGAAAAATGAATTCATGGAACTGCCGGAAGACATAAAAAAAACCATCCATTTTATTATGGTCACGCAGGGGGATGAAACTCTGCCGGAGCCGCTGGCAAAATATGTGAGAAAACTGGATGTTCCCAATGTGAATCTGACACGCACGGGAAAAATCAAGATCGCAATAGCCAAAGGCATTGTGTCCGGTCTTCTCAAGAGAAACGACAAAATCATCTGTCTTTCCGGTGTGCCGAAATTCGGCTATGCAGACAGCATTTTCTTTATAGATGTTGGAAAAGAGTTCGAAATCCTGACATACGATTTTATCAACGACGTTGTGGAAGCGGTTGAGCCTGAAGTTTTTAATGCGGTTTTGAATATTGCCTGTGAACTTGCCGCTCAGGGCAGGGAAAGCCGGAAGGTTGGCACGATCTTTGTCCTCGGTGATGATGAAAAAGTCATGCAGCTGTCGAGGCAGATGATCATGAATCCGTTCCAGGGACATCCGGAAGATGATCGCAATATTCTGAATCCTGACCTGGCAGAAACCATCAAGGAGTACTCTTCCATCGACGGCGCCTTTGTGATCAAGTTCAACGGTGTCATCGTGACGGCGGGCCGGCATCTGAGCGCAGCGCTCGAAAGCAAGGATTTCCCGTCCGGGCTGGGCAGCCGTCATATCGCCGCGGCGGGCATCACCAATGTGACCAAAGCCGTGGCCATTGTTGTTTCCCAATCCACGGGAGACGTCAGTGTATTTAAAAACGGCAGGCTTTTTGTGACGATTGAAAAACCGGTAGAGTAGGGAGAGGAAAATATGAGATTTGATAAATTTACATTGAAAGTACAGGAAGCGCTTCAGGACGCGCAGTCGCTGGCGGGCACAATGGGCCATCAGTCTATTGAGCCGGAGCATCTGCTGGTTTGTTTTCTAAGGCAGGAAGACGGCATTGCCGGTGCTATTCTGAATAAACTGAATGCTTCACCACAAAAGGTGGAGCAGGACATAGACCGTTATTTGAAAAAACAGCCAAGTGTTCAAGGCGCGGGCACGGGCCAGGTGTATCTGGGAGGCAGGCTCAACAAGCTGTTCGATAAGGCGATGACCGACGCGGCGCAGCTCAAGGATGAATATGTCAGTGCAGAGCACGTATTGGTAGCCATGTCTGAAGAAAAAGAAGGACATGTGGGAAAAGTCCTGCGCGAGAACGGTATTACGAAAGATAACATCTTAAAGGTGCTTGTCGATATCCGCGGCAACCAGCGTGTCACCGATCCGAATCCGGAAGGCAAGTATCAGGCCCTGGAGCGTTATGCCCGGGACTTCAATGAACTGGCCCGTAAAGGTTCCTTTGATCCGGTCATCGGCCGGGACGAGGAAATACGCCGTGTCATGCAGGTGCTTTCGCGGCGCACAAAGAACAATCCCGTGCTCATCGGCGAACCGGGTGTCGGCAAGACGGCCATTGTGGAAGGTCTGGCCCAGCGCATTGTCAACGGGGATGTGCCGGAAAGCCTGAAAAACAAACGAGTCATCGGCCTGGACATCGGCGCTTTGATTGCAGGGGCGAAATACCGCGGCGAATTCGAAGAAAGGCTCAAAGCGGTCCTGAAGGAAGTCACCAGCGCGGAAGGAGAAATCATTCTTTTTATCGACGAACTTCATACGATGGTCGGTGCCGGTGCATCGGAAGGTTCGATGGATGCCTCCAACATGCTCAAACCCGCGCTGGCCAGAGGTGAATTGCGCTGTGTGGGAGCGACGACGCTTAATGAATACCGCAAATACATTGAAAAGGATGCAGCGCTGGAGAGGCGTTTTCAGCCGATTCTGGTCAAGGAACCGACCGTTGAGGATACGATTGCGATTCTGCGTGGCCTGAAGGAGCGCTATGAAGTGCATCACGGCGTTCGTGTCAAGGACTCCGCCATTGTGGCGGCTGCTACCTTGTCGCATCGGTACATTTCCGACCGCTTTTTGCCGGACAAGGCGGTGGACCTGATCGATGAAGCCGCCTCCCGTTTGAGGATCGAACTTGATTCCATGCCGTCGGAAATCGATACGATTGACCGGAAAATCATTCAGCTGGAAATTGAAAAGCAGTCCCTGAAAAAAGACACGGACAAGGCCGCGAAAGAGAGGCGAGACAAGATCGAAAAAGAACTGGCTGAACTCAAAGCCAGCATGGATCAGATGAAGATGCACTGGTCGGCGGAGAAGGACATCATCAAAAAGATCCAGCAGATCAAGAGCCAGGTGGAAGCACTGAAAATTGAGGAAGCGAACGCGCAGCGTGAAGGCAATCTTGCCCGCGCCGCGGAGATCCGCTACGGCAAACTGGTAGAACTCGATCGCGAACTTCAGGAACATCAGAAAAAACTGGAGGATGTCCAGAAAAATAACCAGATGCTGAAAGAAGAAGTGGATGCCGAAGATGTGGCGGAAGTGGTTTCCAACTGGACGGGCATTCCGCTTTCGCGCATGATGGAAAGCGATGTGCAGAAACTGATCCATATGGATGAACGCTTGAAGATGCGCGTGATCGGACAGGATGACGGCATACAGGCGGTGTCCTCCGCTCTGAGAAGGGCACGCTCGGGGCTGCAGGATCCGAATCGCCCGATCGGATCGTTCATTTTCCTCGGACCCACCGGTGTTGGTAAAACCGAACTGGCCCGCGCTCTGGCAGAGTTCATGTTTGACAATGAACAGGCGATGATCCGTATCGATATGTCCGAGTATATGGAAAAGCACGCGGTGGCTCGTCTGATCGGTGCTCCCCCGGGTTACGTCGGATATGATGAGGGCGGTTACCTGACCGAATCCGTAAGGCGCAAACCTTATTCGGTGCTGCTTTTTGATGAAATCGAGAAAGCGCATCCGGATGTTTTCAACATCCTGTTGCAGATTCTCGACGACGGCAGGCTGACCGACGGGCACGGCCGTACGGTGGATTTCAAGAACACTGTCGTTATTATGACGTCCAACGTAGGCAGCCAGTGGATTCAGGATCTGTCTCTTGACGACGCGGAAAAACAAAACCGCTCCATGGAAGTGCTGCGCGCGACGTTTAAGCCTGAATTTTTAAACCGCATCGACGATATCATCATGTTCCATGCTCTGAAGCTGGAAGACATTCACAGGATCGTCGATATTCAGCTGGGGTTGATCGACAAGCGGCTTAAGGATCGCAAATTGAGCATCGAATTGACAGACGCGGCTAAAAAATATATAGCCGAACAGGGTTACAGTCCGGTTTATGGCGCCAGGCCGCTCAAGCGTTCTTTGCAGAAACTGATTCTGGATCCTTTGGCTCTGGATATCCTGTCCGGAAAGTTTTCCGAAGGGAATCACATTGTCGTCGGTGTTTCCAAAGGGGAAATTACGTTCAGTAAAAAGTAAGGAGTGAGGAGTGAGGAGTGCCCCTGACACCTTGCTCTTGACGCCTAATATTAAATGGAGGGTTAGTTTATGGGAGAAGAGAAGAAAGGCGAAGGATTTGTGATTAAAGACAGGCGTTTCTCCGAGGAACCGGAAAAGAAGGAAGACGCTGCGGCGGCAAGCGAAGCACCTGTGCAGGAAGATGTTAAAACCGCGACAGATGAACATTTTGACTATCCGCTGATAAATTTCACAAACTTTGTCATATCGCTTAGCACATCCGCGCTGTTTCATTTTGGCGATTTTCCCGAAAGTGAAGGGGGCAAAGCAGAGAAAAACCTGCCGGCGGTGAAGCAGACCATCGATATTCTGGATATGCTGAATGAAAAAACCAAAGGCAATCTTGACCAGAATGAAGATAATTTAATTAAAGGCGTTTTATATGAGCTGAAAATGCGCTATGTCAAAGAAAAAGCCTGAAATATTCAGGAGAGCGCCTGCAAAGATCAACCTTTCATTGCATGTACTGCGGAAGCGTCCGGACGGTTATCACGATCTGGCTTCTGTGATGCAGAAGATATCCATCTATGATGAATTAACTTTTTCCCTGTGTACCGGGGAGATAACGCTTGATTGTCCGGGCACTGATCTCCCGACCAATGAAAAAAACCTGGTGTACCGAGCCGCCCGTGCGATTTTTCAGCATGCAGGTTATACGGGCGGTGTTGAAATTGTTTTAAATAAAAAAATCCCTTCCGCGGCAGGTTTGGGAGGAGGGAGTTCGGATGCCGCCGCCACGCTGACGGCCTTAAATGACTTATGTTCACTGAATGTGAGTCAGTCAGACCTGATGAAAATCGGGTCAAAACTGGGTGCGGATGTTCCTTTTTTTGTTTTCGGACAGCGTGCCTTTGCCACCGGCATTGGAGACGAGCTTCAAATCCTGCCCGATTTTCCTCATTTGCACATCGTTTTGATCAATCCCGCCTTTGAACTTTCCACAAAAAAGGTTTACGAAAACCTTAATTTAGCATTGACAAAGAAAAAAAATAATTATAGTATTCCGCGGTTTTACGCACTGGATGACGTAATTCGGGAATTGCATAATGATTTAGAAGCAGTATCGTTTAATATGCATCCCCGGTTGAACACATTCAAACAATTGCTTTTGGATGAAGGCGCCCTCGGTGCATTGATGTCGGGCAGTGGTCCTACTCTTTTTGGTGTTTTTGCTGATGAGCAATCGGCAAAAGAAGCGCAGGATGCTATTTTGAAAAAAGTTTCCGGAGAATGTCTGGTTTTCTTTGCCCAATCACTGTAGCAGCTGTTTTTATTCGGATTTACATTAAATAGGGAGACGATGGGGCGTCGTCAAGCGGTAAGACACAGGATTTTGGTTCCTGCACTCGGAGGTTCGAATCCTCCCGCCCCAGCCAGATCAATATTGCGGAGATATGATTAAATGTTAGAAAGAATAAGGGTTTTTTCCGGCAACGCCAATGTTCCTCTGGCGCAAAAAATATGTCAGAAATTAGGCGTGTCACTGGGGCAGGCCAACGTCACAACCTTCAGCGATGGGGAAACACGTGTCGAAATTAATGAAAATGTCCGCGGGATGGACGTTTTCATTATTCAGTCCACCTGCACACCGGTGAACATCACCTTGATGGAACTGCTGATCATGATCGATGCCATGAAGAGGGCATCGGCTGACCGGATTACGGCCGTTGTGCCTTATTACGGGTATGCCAGGCAGGACAGAAAGGTCGCTCCCCGCGCGCCCATTTCCGCTAAACTGGTGGCTGATCTGATTACAACCGCAGGCGCCCAGCGCCTTTTATCCATGGATCTCCATGCAGGACAGATTCAGGGATTCTTCAACATTCCCGTGGACAATCTTTTCGCTACTCCGGTTTTGATTGATTACATGAAAAAGAATTATCAGGATGACACAGTGGTTGTTTCGCCGGATACCGGCGGAGTGGAAAGAGCCCGGGCTTTCGGCAAAAGGCTGGGTGCATCTCTGGCAATTATCGATAAAAGGCGGGAAGGGCCGAACGAAGCCCAGGTGATGAACATTATCGGTAATATTAAGGGGAAGAGGGTCATTATTTTGGATGATATGGTCGATACGGCAGGAACCGTTGTTCAGGCGGCAAATGCTCTTACCGAAGCCGGCGCTCTTGAAGTATCCGTCTGCTGTACACATCCGGTGCTATCCGGTCCCGCTGTTGATCGCATCGAAAACTCCAACATCAAGGAATTTATTGTTACCGATACAATTCCGTTGAGCGAAAAGGCGGCCAGTTGCAAAAGAATGAAAATATTGTCGGTGTCCGGCCTGTTATCCGAGGCTGTGCGCCGCATATACTATAACGATTCAGTAAGCTCATTATTTATTTAGGAGGAGAGGGGTAAATGGAAATAACCGATTTAGCGGCCCAAGTCCGTAAAGAACAGAAGAAAGGTCCAGCCCGCCGATTGCGGCAGCAAGGATTTGTGCCGGCTATTTTTTACGGCGGATCCACTGAAAATATATCGCTGGCCGTAAAAAGCAGTGATCTGTTTAAGCTGCATAAGGAAAAGAAAGATCACGCTTTTATTAAACTGATTATTGATGACGGTGGTCAGAAACTGGAGAAACTTTCTTTGATTAAAGAGCTGCAGATTCAGCCTTTAACCGGGAAATTTTATCACGCGGATTTTTATGAAATTGATATGAAAAAGAAGCTCGCATTTGACGTCACTCTGAATTTTACAGGTAAATCTATTGGCGTGGAAAACGGCGGAGAACTCCAACATATCAAACGCGAAATAAAGATTCTGTGTCTGCCGACAGATCTGCCTGATCATATCGATGTGGACATTACCCCGATTGAGATAGGTCATTCCATTAAAGTCAAGGATATCAAAATTCCTGAAGGTTTGACCCATTTAGATCCGTTGGATGCCGCTGTCGTATCGGTTGCCGCCGTCAAGGTTGTGAAAGTTGAAACCACTGAAGAAATTCCGGCCGAAGGTGAAGCAGCGGCAGCGGCTGAACCGGCAAAAGAAGAAAAGAAAGAAAAGGAAGAAAAGAAAAAATAGAGTTTTATCCTGCTTTCGCGTGACGAGTGTCAGTTCGCCTTCGCTTGCTGCGAGTTGGTTGATCAGGAATTGGGCGGTGGATCATGCTTCCCTCGGCATTAGCAAAATTATTTCACCGGTTTCAAAAAGAGGGGGAGCAGGTGGCCTATCTGATTGTCGGTTTGGGTAATCCGGGCAAGCGCTACGAGAAAACCCGGCACAACATCGGGTTTATGGTTTTGGAAAAACTGGCTGCTCGGTGGGAAATAGAATTAAAGCAGAAGAGTTTCAATGCTTTATGGGGAAAAGGCATGGCAAACGGAAACACGGTTTTGCTCGCCGAGCCCCAAACATTCATGAATTTGAGTGGTACTGCGGTCAGGCAGTTGCAGTCGTTCTTTAAAACGGATATCAGCAATCTCATCGTTATTCACGATGATCTCGACCTGCCTTTTGGCTCCATACGCATGAAGGCGGGCGGGGGAACTGCCGGTCATAAAGGACTGTCATCTATCGAGTCTAACTTGGGAAATTCCGGTTTTATTCGGGTGAGGCTGGGTATTGGCAAACCAGTTGACAAATCCCGAATAGAGGGTTATGTGTTGGAAC
>CAZXIP010000023.1:0-15845 GCA_964640755.1 uncultured Smithella sp.
CCTTGGTCCTCGATCCTTTCTTCCCCTTGAATTAAGCGGATTTTTGCGATAGGGAGAAAGCAACCGAACAGAAGGAAACGATTTATGACTTCCCAACAGAAAAAAATCCGCAAAATGCTGGCTGATAAAGAGGGGATTTTACTGGCTCACTTCTATGTCAGGCCCGAAATTCAGGAAATAGCCGATGTCCTGGGTGATTCGCTTGTGCTTGCCCAGTCGGCAGCAAGCGCAGATGCCAAAGTCATCGTCTTCGCTGGCGTTCACTTCATGGCTCAAAGTGCGGCCATGCTCTCCCCTCAAAAAATCATTCTCCTGCCACGCGTGGACGCCGGATGTCCCCTGGCCGACATGGCCAATGTTGCTTCGGTCAGGAAAATGAGGATGGAAGAGCCGGATGCTGTTTTTATGACCTACATCAATTCCACCGCGGAAGTGAAAGCCGAAAGCGATATCTGCTGCACATCGTCCAACGCACTCAAAATTATCAATTCTCTGCCGCAGGGGAAAAAGGTCGTCATGCTGCCCGACGGCAATCTGGCACGCCATGTGGCATCGGTCACCGGCAGGCAAATCATTGCCTGGCAGGGCTGCTGCCCTGTCCATCAGGCACTAACCGTCGAGGACGTCAAGACATGCAAACGTAAATACCCGCAGGCGCCTTTTGCCGCGCATCCGGAATGCCGCCAGGACGTGCTTGCACTTGCCGACTTTGTCGGCAGCACATCGGCAATTATCCGTTTTGCCCGTGAAACAAAAGCGAACGAAATCATCGTGGGAACGGAAGAAGGCATCCTGGCCGAACTGCATAAACACAATCCGGGAAAAACCTTCATTCCCGCCTCCCCTGCTCTGGTCTGTGTCGACATGAAAAAAATAACCCTGGACGATATTGAACGGTCACTGGATACCATGCAGCCGGTCATCACCGTCCCCCGGGACATAGGTCTGGCCGCGAAAAAAGCCCTGGACAGAATGCTGGCGGCTTCTTGACCGGCCGTTTTAGTCGTTTGGATTGACTTCATTGAGAAAAATCATTGATAAGAAAATTCTCCACGAGGCTCCCCCGGTGCGTGAGCTTCTGGATCTGCTTGAAAAAGACACACCTGTCGTTGACGTTCACGGTCTTACGGAAACCGCTCGTCCTTTTCTGACGACGGTCATCTTTGACCGTCTGGCCGGACCAATCACCGTCGTTTGCCCCACGGCCAAAGAGGCTGCCAGCTTCGCCCGCGACCTGACTCTCTTTCTGGGTGAAGAGCCCGTTCTGTATTACCCGCCGCTGGACTTTCTTTCCATCGACATGTTTGCCCTCCAGCGCGAAGAAGAACTGGCCAGGCTCAATGTGCTGACACGTCTGCAGGTGGACAGCCGTAAAATCATTGTCACCTGCTTTGCGGCCTGCATGCAGAAAGTCATGCCCTTTCCCGAATTTCAGCAGTATCTGAAAATCATTTCGACAGGCGATATCCTGCTGATGGAGGAGTTTCCCGCAAAACTTTCGGCAGGCGGATATCAGAGGGTTTCTCTGGTGGAAGAACAGGGAGAATACAGCCTGCGCGGCAACATTCTGGATGTATTCCCGCCCAGTGAGGCCGAACCGCTCCGGCTGGAAATGGCCGCCGACGAAATCGAATCGATCCGCCGTTTTGACTGCACGACCCAGCGGTCGGGAAAAACAATTGACGCCTTTATGCTCGGACCGGCAAGTGAAATTCTGATCGACGAAACAAGACGAAACCGCGCCATTCGCAACATCAAACGGCGGGCCGATGATCTGGATCTTTCGCGCGATCTTCGCAGCAGACTTACAGAGACGCTAAGACAACAATCTGCGTCATCCGTCAACCCGATCTTTCTGCCCCTGTTTTATGAAGACAATGACGATCCGGATCTTTCTGCCCGACAACGACTCTCAAGTATTTTTGATTACCTGCCAAATGACACCCGGTTCATTCTCAATGATAAACTGGCGATAAAACAGGTCGCGCAAGTCACCGGGGAAAGTGTGGACAAGCTGCTCTACAAGGCGAAGACGGGCGGGAAGTTTTATCTCGAGAGCTCAGGCGTTTACCTGGATTCAGAAACCCTCGACACGCGACTGGACGCATTCAGGCAGATCCGGTTCTCCGGTCTGACGCTGGACAGCGACACCCGGCAGAACCCTTCTGTGACGATTCAGGCGCCCCGGGAGATGATGGCCGCCGAACCGCTGAACGGTGAAGTAAAGGAGGAGGCCCATCTTCGCAATACTGCGGATAAAATCAGGCAATGGTTGTCCGGACACATGACGGTGTTCCTGTTTTCTCCAACACCGGAAGACAATGTCCGGATCACGCATCTGCTCGCGGGATATGATCTGCATGTACAGATCCTATCTTGCGGCACACAGCTTCTGGACGTTATCCGAACCGTGGGTGACGATTCCCGGCTTTTTTTACTGGAAGGAAAAATATCGGGCAGTTTTGTTCTGGAAGCCATGAGGCTTGCTTTTATCAGCGGAGAAGAAATTTTTGTCAAAAAGACTTCCCGGCGCAGGACCCGACCCGTTCGCGAAGGTTATTTTTTAAAGTCCTTTGGCGATCTGAAAGAAGGAGACTTTGTCGTCCACACGGATTTTGGCATCGGGATTTATCGCGGCCTGCAGAAAATCACTGTGGGCATTATCGAAAACGATTTTCTGGTGATCGAGTATTCGGACGGAGACAAACTCTACCTGCCGGTAAACTCACTTGAAAAAATACAGCGTTATCTTGGACCGGACGGCTATAAACCGAAAATTGAAAAGATGGGCGGGACATCCTGGGACACCGTCAAGGAGCGAGTAAAAAAATCCATGCGTGATGTGGCCGAGGAGCTGACAGCCATCTACGCGGCAAGGGAGGCGATGGAACGGAAATCTTTCACGCCGCCGGACCGCATCTACGAGGAATTCTGCTCGACCTTCGCGTTTGAAGAAACCCCCGATCAGGCCAGGGCCATTGAAGACATCCACGAAGACATGGATGATGTCAAGCCCATGGACCGGCTGATCTGCGGGGACGCGGGCTTCGGCAAAACGGAAGTCGCCCTGCGTGCCGCGTTCCGCGCGGTTATGGACGGCAGACAGGCAGCGCTTCTGGCGCCGACGACCATTCTGGCCGAGCAGCACTACGCGACCTTCTCGGAGCGGCTGGCCGATTTCCCGATCCGCGTGGATGTGCTGAACCGTTTTAAGAGTGCCGCCCAGATCAGGAAAACCCTGGAGGATCTGCGCCTGGGAAAACTGGATGTCATCGTTGGGACACATCGCCTGCTGCAAAAGGACGTGGAGTTCCGTAATCTGGGCCTGGTGATTATTGATGAAGAACAGCGCTTCGGTGTGCAGCACAAGGAGAAACTCAAAAAGATGCGGACGCTGGTGGATGTGCTGACGCTTTCGGCCACGCCGATCCCGCGCACGCTGCACCTGTCGCTGGTCGGCATCCGTGATTTGTCCATTATCAACACACCGCCCCGGGACCGTCAGCCGATTAAAACCTATGTTCTCGAGTTTGATGAAGACACCATCGGGACAGCCATCAAAACTGAAATAGCAAGGGGCGGCCAGGTGTTTTTTGTCCACGACCGGGTGCGATCCATCTATTCCATTGCCCATCTGGTGCAGCGCCTTGCCGGACAGGCCAGAGTCGGTGTGGTGCACGGTCAGATGAAACCGGCGGAGATTGAAAAAACCATGGCACAGTTTATCCGGCATGAATTTGATGTGCTGGTCTGCACAACCATTATCGGATCGGGTCTGGATATTCCCTCGGCCAATACCATCATTATCAACCGCGCCGACCGATTCGGCCTGGCCCAGCTTTACCAGATCCGTGGCCGCGTGGGCCGGGGTAATCAGGAAGCCTGTGCGTATCTGCTCCTGCCGAAAGGTGCGCTCCTGTCACGTGACGCGATGAAACGCCTTCAATCCATCAAGGAATTTTCCGAACCCGGTTCCGGTTTCCGCATCGCCTATAACGATCTGGAAATCCGCGGCGGCGGAAATCTTCTGGGCCTGTCCCAGGCCGGGCACATCTCCGCCGTCGGTTATGAACTTTATACTGAACTGATGGAAAAGACCGTGCGGGAAATCCAGGGAAAAACGCCGCCGATTGAAGAAACACTTCCGGAAATTCAGATGGGCATTTCCGCTTTTCTACCCGAAGCTTATGTTGAAGATGTTCATCAACGCTTGATTTTATACAAAAGAATCTCACTTGCCGAAAACCCCGAAGAGCTCGATGAACTTCGTGGTGAACTTGCCGATTGCTACGGACCCTTGCCACAGGAGGCGGATAATCTCTTACGTGTGATCAGCATCCGCAACGGGTTGAAGCCCCTGTCCGCCAAAAAAATGGGATATGACGGCAAATATTTTTATCTGTACTTCCGGGAAACATCACCGATTGACCCGGCCAGAATCATCAGTCTAACACGCAAGAAAATCAAAGATTTACGTTTTACGCCCGATTTCAAGTTATTTATGCCGGCCCGTGCGGCAACCGCGACGGAAATACTGAACCAGGCCGATGAACTTCTAAAGATGCTTGCCCAATAACCATTATCGAGCTATACAATGCCGAGAATAACATGAGACCGTCGATTTTGATAAATGTGATGAAAAACCCGTTCGTGCCCCTGGTTCTTCTGGGGACCGTGTGCCTGATTATCTCCTGCAGCAGGGATGATCAGTCCGATCGGGAATATATCGCTACGGTAAACGATGAAAAAATTTTCTACGATGAATATCAAAAGAAGCTGATCACCCGGAAAAACATTTTGCCGCCGGGAGCCTTGCCGGATTCATTGAGTAAACGGAGAATGCTCGAAGAAGAAATTCTGGAATCTATGATCTCGGAGAAAATTATTCTTCAGAGAGCCAGCCAATTGAACCTGTCGGTAAGCAACACGGAGCTGGAACAAAAAGTCCTCGATATCCGGAAAGATTATGGTGATCATTTTTTTGATTTTCTCATCGCACAAAATGTGCAATACAATGAGTGGCGTGAAGAAATTCAAAAAGAAATGCTGATGGACAAGGTGGTAACCGCGGACGTAAATGCGTCCGTCCTCGTTTCGGAGGATGAAGCAAAAGATTACTTTCATAAACAACCCGATCTTTGCAAAACCGAAGCACAGGTGCGGGTGGCGCAAATTGTTGTAAGAAACCCGGAAAAAGCCAATGCCCTAAAAATCCGGCTGGAAAACGGCGAGGATTTTGCCAGCGTGGCGTTCCAGGAATCCATCGGGCCGGAGGCTTCCCGCGGAGGCGATCTGGGTTTGATCACTGAAAAAACCATGCCGGAACCGCTTGATGAAACTATTTTTTATTTGCGAGCGGGCGTCGTCAGCCCGGTTGTAAAAAGCGCTTATGGATACCATATCTTCAAAGTCAGTGAAAAACGTCCGGCTCAAACCCGGTCTTTTGACGAATGCAAGGACGATATTATGGCCGACATCCGGATCCATAAGGAAGATGCGGCATTTACCGCGTGGCTGGATAAGCTGAAACGCAAAGCTGTGATTAAAAAAGATACGAAAATATTCAAAGAGATGTTGCAGAACAAATAAATTTTCAGGAGGGAATCTGTGAAAGAGATTAAAATATATTTTATGACCATACTGGCTATGCTGCTGGCATGCGGAAGCTTTGCCGCCGAATTGGAGGATAGAATCGTGGCGGTGGTGAATAACGAGATCATCACGATGCGCGACCTGAATCGGTCGTTTGAACCCTACGCGAAAAGCATTCAGATGACACACAAGGGCAGCGATCTGGAAGGTGTTCTGGAACATAACAAGAAAGTTTTTCTGCAGCGCATGATCGATCAGATGCTGATTGAAAATGAAGCGAAAAAGGGGGGCAAAAACTTTACCACCATCAAAGATGAGGAAGTGATGGCCGTGATCACCGACATGCTGACCAAAAACAACATGTCCATGGATGCTTATTTAAAAAAACTGGCTTCAGAGGGTAAGACGCTTCGGGCCGTCAAAAAAGATATCTCCGAACAAATGCTGCGCATGAGGGTGCTCAGGAGTGAAGTGCAGTCCAAGATCGTGGTTACTGATGAAGAAATCGGCGAGTACTACGACAAACACCGCAGTGACTACGAAGGGAAGGAAGCGGTCCGCATCCGGCAGATTTTCCTCCCGGTACCGGCCGGCCAGGGCCAAAAATCCCGTGAAGCCGTCAGGGCACAGGCAAGACAACTGCATGAGCGCATTCTCAAAGGCGAATCCTTTGAAATGCTGGCTTCCCAATATTCAAAAGAACCGGCGGCGGCACAGGGCGGAGATATCGGTTTTATGGAAAGAGGCGCCATGATGCCAAATGTGGAAAAAGCCGCTTTTGAAATGCCCATCGGACAGGTCAGCGATGTCATCGAAACAGAGCTGGGCTTTCACATTGTAATGGTTGTCGATAAGCGTGGAGAAGGGCTGAAATCCGCATCCGAAGTGCGTAATGAAATCAGAGCCAAAATTGAAAATGAAAAGGCTTCCCAAAAATACGATGAATGGATCGACGGCGTCCGAAAAAAATCATTCATTGATATCAGGTATTAGCAGACAGTAAATACATATATGGATTTTATAAAAATTAAGGGTGCATCGCAGCACAACCTTAAAAATATTCATCTGGACATTCCCCGGGACAAGCTGGTGGTCATCACGGGCGTTTCCGGCTCCGGCAAATCTTCTCTGGCGTTTGATACTATCTATGCCGAAGGCCAGCGTCGATATGTTGAGTCGCTTTCCACTTACGCACGCCAGTTCATCGGCCAGATGGACAAGCCGGATGTGGAATCCATCGAAGGCCTTTCACCAGCAATTGCTATAGAACAGCGCGCGGCCAGCCACAATCCGCGTTCCACCGTCGGCACCGTGACTGAAATTTACGACTACTTCCGCCTTCTCTATGCAGGAATAGGAATCTGCCATTGTTACAAATGCGGCCGCGTCATTCAATCACAAACCATCGACAGCATCGTGCAAAACGTTCTGGCATTGCCGGAAAATACAAGGTTCAGCGTTCTGGCGCCGCTGGTAAGGGGAAAAAAAGGCGAGTTTGCCAAGGAATTGAAAAAGCTGCAGAAGGAAGGATTTGCCCGCGTCCGTATCGACAAAGAAATTTACGATCTGGCGGAAGATGTTGTTCTTGCTAAAACAAAGCGCCATGACATCGATTTGATCGTCGACCGACTGGTACTGAAAGATGGAATTCGCAAAAGGCTTCGCGACTCCGTGGAAATAGCCGCGGCCAAAGGAGACGGACTCGTCAGGATTGTGACAGCCGACGGAAGTGAAACACTGTACTCCGAAAAATATGCGTGTCCGGATTGCGGCATCAGCATGGCCACGCCCGTGCCCCGCGTTTTTTCGTTCAACAATCCCTACGGGGCCTGTCCGGAGTGCAACGGACTGGGAACCCGCATGCATTTTGCGGTTGACCTGGTCGTCCCCGACCCCGGCCTTTCGCTTCGTGAAGGTGCCATCGCGCCATGGGCCGGCCGGAGTTCCCTCCATTATTATAACATGCTGGACGCGCTGTCTTCACATTACAAATTCAACATCAACATGCCGTTTAACAAACTGCCCGATGCCATCAAGAACATCCTTCTTTACGGATCGGGTACCGAAGCCATCAAGTTCTATCACGACCGGCCCGGCAAGCGTTTCTTCGCTCATCGCCCCTTCGAAGGAGCGATCAAACAACTGGAGCGTCGCTGGAGAGAAACATCGTCCAATGCCGTACGCAATGATCTGGCACGCTATATTGATTTGAGAGCCTGTGAATCCTGCGGCGGCGCGCGGCTGAAAAAAGAAAGCCTGGCCGTAACAGTGGGTGGCAAAAACATTTACGACCTCTGCCTGATGTCCATTCGTAATTGCTTCCATTTTTTTGATACACTCCATCTGTCGGAGCAGGAAACGCAGATTGCCGAACGTATTCTAAAGGAAGTCAAAAGCAGGCTTTCCTTTCTGCTGAATGTCGGAATGGATTATTTGAATCTGGCCCGCTCAACGTCCACCCTGTCGGGCGGAGAAAGCCAGCGCATTCGTCTGGCCACGCAAATCGGCTCCGGCCTGATGGGGGTTTTGTACGTGCTGGACGAACCGACCGTCGGGCTTCATCAGAAAGATAACCTGCGGCTGATCGACACACTCAAAAGACTGCGTGACATGGGAAATACCATCCTGGTGGTGGAACATGACGCCGACATGATGATGTCCTGCGATCATATTATCGACATGGGGCCGGGCGCCGGCACCCAGGGCGGTGAAATCATTTTTCAGGGAACACCCGCCGAAGTGCTGCAAAGCGAAACATCACTGACCGGCAAATTCCTGTCCGGAAAAGAATTTATCGCCGGTCCCGCCAAAAGACGGTCCGGCAAAGGACGTCAGATCATCCTGGAAGGCGCATCGCAAAACAACCTTCAAGACATCGACATCAAGATTCCCTGCGGCTTGCTGACCGCGGTGACCGGTGTGTCCGGTTCCGGAAAAAGCACGATGGTGATTGAAACACTCTACAAAGTAATGGCGAGAAGATTAAACCAGCACAGCGGCTCGATGGGAAAGATCAGGCGCGTCAAGGACATGGGCGACATCGAACGGGTCATCATGATTAACCAACAGCCAATCGGCAGAACGCCCCGCTCCAATCCCGTCACATACACCGGAATCTTTTCTTTTATCCGCGATCTTTTCACAGGTCTTCCGGAATCCCGTATGCGCGGATACAAGCCGGGACGCTTCAGTTTCAACGTTAAAGGGGGACGCTGCGAAGCCTGCGAAGGCAACGGATTGATAAAAATCGAAATGCATTTTCTGCCGGACGTCTATGTCACCTGCGAAGCCTGCCACGGTAAACGCTTCAATACCGACACGCTGGACATCAGGTACAAAGACCGGAATATTGCCGAAGTGCTCGACATGACCGTCGATCAAGCCCTGGACTTTTTTTCCAACATTCCTTCGCTGAAATCGCATCTGCAGCTCCTCGTGGACGTGGGGCTGGGGTATGTCCGGCTGGGACAGTCGGCCACAACCCTCTCGGGCGGTGAAGCACAGCGCATCAAACTGGCGCGTGAGTTGGGCAAGCGGGTCAACAGCAACACGCTTTATATTCTGGATGAGCCGACTATCGGCCTGCACTTTGCGGATATCCGAAAACTGCTTGATGTGCTGATGCGCCTTGTGGATATGGGCAATAGCATGGTCGTCATCGAACATAACCTGGATATCATCAAATCCGCGGACCATATCATCGATCTGGGCCCCGAAGGCGGTCCGGGCGGAGGGCGGATCATCGCAGCAGGCACCGTGGAAGAAGTCGCCGGAAATGAGAAATCGGCAACCGGTCAGTTTTTAAGAAAAATCCTGGACAATCAAAAAAAACCGGCGCTGCCTGATTTAAAGACTGAATGATCATGTTTTTCTGCTTTTTTTCTTTTGTTTATTCTGTTATTCTTTCAACAGGGTCCGATGAATGAAACCAGACAGGCTGAGACCCGTAACCCTTTTATCCGGTATGTGACCTTACGCGTATGAATTCGTTGCCGTTAACTCCATTAAAATACAAGCATTCGATCCTCGTCATTGATGATGAAGAAGCCATTCTTGACATCATGAGAATGACGATGGCGGATCAGGGGTACGATCTGCACACGGCAGGGTCCGCCGAAGAGGGCCTTAAAATTCTGAAAGAATCGCCCAACTTTTCCCTGATCATCTCCGATCAGATCATGCCGGGCATGCTTGGAGTACAGTTTTTTGCACAGGCCCGCAAAATCTGTCCCAATGCCATGCGCGTCCTGTTAACCGGTTATACCGACATGGATGCGATTATCGAGGCCATAAACAGCGGAGGAATTCACCTTTATATAACCAAACCATGGCGCAGGAACGAGTTGCTTTATTCCATCAATCAGATCCTGTCCAGGGCGGAACTGCTGATCGAAAACCAGCAGCTGAATGAGCTGGTCAAAAAACAAAATGCGGCCCTGATGGAGCTCAACAAAAATCTGGAAGAAAAAGTCAGGTTGAAAACCCTTAATCTGGAACAGAGCGCCCGGGAGCTTAAAACCAGTTACGAAAGAATCCAGTTGATTCTGGAAGGCGCGGAACTGGCCATGTCCAAAATCGTGGAAAGCCGCGATCCCTATACAGCGGGGCACGAGCAGCAGGTCGCTAAAATTGCCTGCACCATCGCGAGAAACATGTCTCTGCCAAACGTACAGATCGAAGCGATTCGGATTGCCGGGTCGCTTCATGATATCGGTAAAATTGCCGTTCCGTCTGAAATCCTGACCAAACCGGGGCGCCTGAACAAGCTGGAAATGGAAATGGTGAAAACTCACGCACAAAATGCTTATGACATTCTCAAGACCATCGAGTTTCCGTTTCCGATCGCGAAGATCATCCTGCAGCATCATGAAAGAATAGATGGTTCCGGTTATCCGCAGGGCCTCAAAGGAGAGGAAATCCTGCTGGAAGCCCGGATTATCGGCGTTGCCGATGTGCTTGAAGCCATGTCCTCACACCGACCTTACCGCCCTACCCTCGGCATCGAATCCGCCATGGCGGAAATTACCAAAAACCGCGGCATTCTCTATGATGCGGATGTTGTTGACGTGTGCAGTCGCATTTATCAGGAACAGGGCCAGAACGGATTGCTGCAGTTGTAATTCCCGCGCCCCTTGCTTTCCCGTCAGCGGTAGAGGTTTTTTTCATTCATGAAGCGGATGACCTGGTCCGGGACAAGGTATTGAACGGACAACCCCTGTTGAATGCTTTGCCGGATGGCGGATGAAGAGATGTCCAGAAATGTCGTTTTGCGAAAATAAATCCTGCTTTCCTGTGGCCCTTGAAAACAGTCGTTTAAATCATTGTAAACATAGCCGGCGGCAACGTCCTGGGGCAGGATATGCGACAGGCCCCTGTTTTCATAACCCGGCCGGGTCATCACCACGAAATGACAAAGCGACAGAAGTTTGCCCCATTGATGCCAGGTGGTAATTGCGTCAAATGCGTCCTGCCCTGTAATAAAATACAATTCTAAATGCTCATTGTGGGAATTTAAAAAATACCGGACGGTATCAATGGAATAGGATTTCCCGGACCGCTGGTTCTCCACATCCGAAAAAGCAAATCGCTCATTGTCTGAAACAGCCAACCTGACCATCTGCAAACGATGCTCAAAAGAACTGATCACGCGGTCCGTCTTATGCGGGGGCAGGAACGCGGGAATAAAAACAACGCAGTCCAGGCTGAACAGTTCAATCAGCTCCTGGGCGGCACGCAGATGGCCGAAGTGGATCGGATCAAATGTGCCGCCGAAGAGTCCCCATTTCATTTGCGGACCTGGCCGTCGCCGTAAATGATAAACTTGGACGTGGTAAGTTCTTCCAGTCCCATTGGCCCGAACGCATGCAGTTTGGTGGTTGAAATGCCTATTTCCGCACCCAGGCCCAGTTCAAACCCGTCACTGAAGCGCGTGGAAGCGTTGACCAGAACCGTCGATGAATTGACTTCGTTCAGAAAACGCTGTGAACTGGCATAATCTTTGGTAATGATCGATTCCGTGTGCATGGAGCCGTACTTTTCGATATGCTCGATCGCCGCGTCAATGGACGGAACAACGCGCACGGACAGAATCAGGTCCAGGTATTCCGAGTACCAGTCTTCTTCGGTTGCCGAATCAATATTTTTCAGAACCTTTCTGGTCTTTTCGCAGCCCTTGATCAGAACGCCGGCTTTCTGCAGCTTTTCAGCAATTTTCGGTAAAAACGCGGGGGCAATGTCCGCATGCACCAGCAGGGTTTCCATTGCGTTGCAGACGCCGGGCCGCTGAACTTTGGCATTGGTGCAGATGTTCATGGCCATGTTGATGTCGGCAGTGGCATCCACAAAAATATGGCATACTCCTTTGTAATGTTTGATCACGGGAATCTTGGACTGCGCGACCACGGCGCGGATGAGTTCTTCGCCGCCTCGCGGAATAATCAAATCAATTTGCTCATCCATCTGCAGCAGCGTTGTGACAGCCTCGCGGTCGGTAAAGGGAATCACCTGAATGGACTTGTCGGGAAGAGGACTTTCCCTGAGAACGTCCTGTAAAATAGACGCGATAGCCAGGTTGGAATGAATGGATTCCGAACCGCCCCGCAAAATTACCGCATTGCCTGACTTGACACACAGGGCTGAAGCATCCACGGTTACATTGGGACGTGACTCGTAGATGATGCCGATCACTCCGAGAGGAATGCGCATCCGTCCCACCAACAGACCGTTGGGACGACGCCACATGGACGTCACTTTGCCCACCGGATCAGGAAGCACTGCAATTTCACGCAGACCCTGCGTCATGGCCTTGAGGCTGTCATCTTTGATCGTCAACCGGTCGATCATGGGCGCGGAAAGACCTTTTTCTTTCGCAGCGGTCAGATCCCGGTTATTTTCGGACAGAATAAAATCACGATGCCAGCCGATCTCATCGGCCATCCGTAAGAGAGCTGCATTTTTTGCAGTGGTGGAAACACGGGAAAGCCGATGGGATGCATCAAGCGCGTCTTCAGCCATTTTTTTTACAGACTTATGAATATCCATTATTCATCATCTCCTTGATTTTATGAAATTGCTTGCAATTTCCGGGATTATTGATAAAAGCCGCTTCAACTCTGAATAAGAAGAACTGTTTGGGCAGTATTAACTTTATTCGTCAAACGGTTTGCATTATATTTACAAGACAAAGGGATACGTGTCAAGGTCTTTGCCCGGATAAAATTTCTATGAACCGTTTGCGCATCAAAGCAGGAGAAAAAGCTTATCAAATCATTAAAGAGGGTGGATTTGATTATGACTCGGTCTCTGCTTATTTCGGGGCGGCGGTAGGACCGCGCTGGCTTGTCGCCAGCGGATTTGACCTTGCCCTTCTTTCACAGGGCCTGCTGGGACACCGCAAACCCGTGAATTTAATCGGCTCATCCGCAGGAGCCTGGCGTTTTGCCGCATGGATCCAACCACAGGCCGTCGAATCCTACCGAAAATTAATTTCCACCTATATTACAGTAAGTTATACCAGCGAAGATACGCCATCAACCATTCTGGAAAAATTTGACCGGATCATCAATGAGTACATCGAGAATGACGCACTGCCTTTTGCCCTGAACAACAAACACTACCGTTTATCGGTCATCACGGCCCGGTCAAGGGGACTGGTTGCCTCGGAAAAGCTCCTGCTGCAGAAAGGCGCATTGGCGGCCTGCTATATCATGAACTTCTTCAGCAGAGATAATCTTTATCATTTTGCCGACAGGGTTGTTTTTTACAATGGTTCCAAACCGCCCTCTTTTTGTCTCGGGCCGCAATTCCGCGGCAGATATGTGCAGATCAATGAAGCAAATTTCAAGTACGCCGTGATGGCCTCCGGTGCGATCCCGCTGGTTGTTGCCGGGGTAAAAAATATTTTCGGGGCACCCCGCGGGGTTTACCGCGACGGAGGTTTGATTGATTATCACCTGTCCCATCAATTTGCCGCGCGGGAAAATGAACTGGTGCTTTTTTTTCATCATCAGGAACGGATCATTCCCGGCTGGCTCGATAAAAAAATTATACGCCGCGTTCCGGATGCACAAACCCTGAGCAATGTTGTCATGGTTTTCCCTTCACAGAGTTTCATAGAAACGCTTCCGGACAGGAAAGTTCCGGATCGTGATGATTTTGTAAATTATATTGACAACAGCAACCAACGGATTGAAAACTGGAACAGGGCGGTTGAATTATCCGCGCCGCTGGGTGAAGATTTTCTGGAGCTGGTCGCAAGCGGCCGAATCCGGGATATAGTGGAAAAAATGTGAGGCGTTAAAAGTTTGGTGTCAGGCGTGAGGTAAAATGATTATTCAGGAACTCCTCGACATGTATACGTCCTGCACGCTTTGTCCCCGTACCTGCCGGGTTGACCGGACAAAAGGCGAGATGGGCTATTGTCGCCTGCCGGCCGACATTGTCATGGACTGCGCACTGGCCCATCACGGTGAAGAACCGCCTCTTTCAGGAACACACGGGGCCGGAACCATTTTCCTGTCTTCGTGCAACCTTGGGTGCATCTATTGCCAGAACTACCAGATATCCCACAGCGTCAGTGGACAGAGCAAGACCGTACTGGAGCTGGCAAAAGTCATGCTGGATCTCCAGAAACGCGGCTGCCACAATATCGAACCCGTTACCCCGACTCATCAGGCACCTCTGATCTTGGAAGCATTGTGTATGGCGCGCGCGCAGGGGCTTACCGTCCCGTTTGTTTATAACTGCGGCGGTTATGAAAATCCGGACGTCATTCGTCTTATGGATGGAATGGTGGATATTTATCTGCCTGATTTTAAATACGGGCTGGAAGAAGACGGCTGGTTATTTTCCGATGCGGCGGACTATCCGCGGTATGCCGTGGCATCCATCAGGGAAATGGTCAGGCAGGTTGGAGATGATCTCAAATTGGAAAACGGTGTTGCAGTAAGCGGCATCATCATCCGCCATCTGGTTTTGCCCGGAAGACTTGAAAACTCCATGGCCGTGCTGAAACTTCTGAAAGAGGAACTGTCAACGAATATTCCGGTCAGTCTCATGTCGCAATACACGCCAATCGGTGCGGTAAAATCGCACTCACAGCTGGGGCGCAGAATTACACATGCGGAATACGCACGGATTCTGGACTACGCCATGAAACTGGGTTTTGAAAATCTTTTTATTCAGCATGTCAGCGATGACGCCATGACTCCGGATTTTAACTGTAAAACGCCTTTTGAAAATTCAGGGAATTCCGATGAATGATAATTTGCAGGAAATTTATGACCACTTTGCCGCAAGGTATGACCTAGAGTGAGTCAGGGCATTTTAAAAACACTGACTCCGGATGGCGGTTGGAAATGAAATAATCTGGAGGACAGCCCCGTGTTCATTTTAATGCCGGAAAATTTCAGCACCGTTGAATTACCCATTACGTCATCAAAACTGACACGAAGAATATGAAAATCGTTTTTTGCAACAGTCATCTGAAGGTATTGATAAGATGCCCCTTTTTCACGCGGATATAAAAGAAGCAGATAGTTGCCATTTTCGTCCATCGCACCGGACGTGTTGTATTTAATTGTAAAATCCTCTTTCAGTTTTCCCAGACCGGAAAGAAACTTGATTAAAGCTTCCGATTTGAAAATCTTTTCAGGATCTTGAGTGTAAACGGCATTTTCCTGCGGCAGATAAAGCCAGGCTTTTTGGGGATTCACAACAAGTTTTTTCACTTTAGGTTTTTTATAATCCCAAAACATCTGCCTGGGATTTTTAAAATAGACCATCCCCTCTTCCACATCTGTTTTCCCGATCGACTTTACCGTGGTTTCCTGAATAAAATGAGCGCGAAAGTCCTTCGTCTTTTCATAAATTTGCTGAAGCCTTTTGACGGTTTCACTGATAGGAGGAGGTTCGGCAGCAAGGGATCCGGCATACAAAAAAACCACGCCAAAGATTGCCGCAACAATCAAAAAAACCTTCCGGGGTATAAATAATTCATTTTTATTAAGATTTTTTTTTGTCATTTTTTTTCAAAAAAAATTAAAACTCATTGGAAATGGCACATTTTTTTTAAGGGGCGTTTATATCTTTTTACTTGCAAGACCATAAGTGGCCATGATTATAGGGCATATTAATAACTATTTGATATAATTGATAATTATTATTGCCTAAACCTTAAGCAAACAGGTCTAAAAGCGTGGCCATTGCGGACTTATCGAATTTATAAACATGGTTATCAACAGGCCTTTCCACAA
>CAZXIP010000024.1:0-14975 GCA_964640755.1 uncultured Smithella sp.
GGCGCTCCTGCATGCTCCGCTGGTACTCCTCCGCCAGCTTCCGCTCGGTAATGTCTCGGTCGGAACCTTGAAAACCTTTCAGAGTGCCGTTGGTGTCAAAAATCGGTACGCCGTTGCTTTCCAGGTAACGACAGGTCCCATCCCTGCGCTGCCAGCGTAAAACAACATTCGACCATCCGGCCTTCTGCTCAGCTGAACGTGTCAGTAACTGCTCGATCATTTTCATGTCTTCTTCATGAAGGAGATGCTGCCAATTTTTGCCGACAATTTCTTCGGCGCGATAGCCGAGAATGTTTTCACAGGCAGGGTTGCTGAAAGTGTGGATACCTTCAGTGTTAATTGCCCAGATCCACTCCTGACTTGTTGAGATGATCGATTTGAGTTTTTCTTCACTTTCACGAAGGGCTTCCTCTGCCTTTTTCCTGTCACTGATATTGTTAATAACGCCCGTCGCGCCCTTCAATTTTCCCGCATCATAAATATAGTGGGCACTGAGGAGTACCCACATCAACTCCCCGCTTTTCGTTCTGATACAGTACTCGACGTTATGTGGAATTTGTTCCCCGGCGAACAGTTTTTCAAGTCGTTGGGCCATCAACTTCTGACTTTCTTCGGTGAACAGGTTGAATAAATTAGTATCCATCAGTTCGTTTCGAGTGAACCCTGTATACTCGCAGATTACATCGTTCACACTGACAAAGCGGTTTGTTTCATAATCAACCTCGTAGATTCCGGACGGTGCGTATTTGACGAGATAACGGTACTTTTCCTCACTCTCCTGGAGCGCCATTTCCGCCCGCTTGCTCTCAGTGATGTCGACAATGGAGGTATAAAATCCTTTTAACTTTTCGCCACTGAAGCACGGTTCATAATTTACGCGGACGTAACGATCACACCCGTCTTTGTCAATAACTTTATTTTCATAGGATACAGGCTGTCCGCTCAAAACCTTTTTGATGTTGTGTGACGCTCTTTCATAGACATCAGGGCTAAGAATATCAGCAACCCGTTTCCCGATCAATTGTTCGGGAGTTACTCCATACCACTGGGCATATGCCCGGTTCACGAATACGTATCTTTCCTCGGTGTCCATATAGGTGATCAGTATCGAAATGCCATTGCTGATATTCTCGAACATTTCGGCCTTGTCAAGCAGCTCTTCTTTTTCACGCCTGACTTTGGCCAGCTCATCTTCGAGAATGATGATTCTCTGTTCCAGTTCTTGGCGGGTTGGTTTTTCGATCAAGTGTATTCCTCCGGATCATCAGTGATTCAGCTTCTTACCTCTGGCTTTTCACTGATTTACAGATCATTATTCATTCAGTGCATTTCCCGTTAGGTTCCGTGGTGACGCTATTGCATAGTAACGATTATTTTGCCGAAGTTTCACATATTTTTTGGATTTCAGCAACGAAAGAATATGAACAGGAACGGTGCATTACTTTTCTGACCCTTCAGGCCGGGTTCAGCCCTTGTGATCAGCCATAATCATCGCCTTAGGGGTCTGGGGTAAACGGGCCATGGATAAGGGAAAGGATCCCGGTACCAGGGATCGTGCCAGTAGGGTGGATCAGTCCATTGCTCCCAGAGTTTGAGGGACCGGGGTTCTATAACAGGATATGGATAGAGCAGCTCCCCGACAGGTCTTTCTTCTTTGCCGGCAACCATTCCGACAACCGTTACTTCACGTCCCCGGCTGTATATGGCCGGGTCAAGAAATCCCTGATGACGAATAATGAAACGCCCGTCTGACTTGTCTGTATTCAGGGGACGCTTTCGAAAATCAAGCTGCGTCTCCCTGATGATTATCAGGGTATCATTTGATCGTGTGACAGTCTCAACGATCACCCCGCCCCACAGTATGGTTGATCCCCTGAAGGTCTCCGGTGCCTGGAAAACCTCATTGTAGGGGATTTCCCTTGTAACCTCCTGCATTACCTGATGCGAAAAAGGTCCGCAGGAAAAAGCGATGACGGAAAGCAACGGAATGAATAATTGAAGTTTCATTTGGTAATCCTCACGTCCGTTTAGGCGCCTTTCTTGATGATTATGGTCTTTCCAGGACAAATGCAGCCCGTTAGTGATCCATAAGAAGGCATTGACGGTTGTTCATGGGAGAACTGTGTAAAAAATACTATCCGTATCTGAAAAGTCAAGAGGAATAATGGCATCCCCCTGAATGTCGAACGAAATTTGTGCTTTGCTGACGCGGGCAGGAGAAAATGAATGCCGGAACTTGCATTTGTCGTCGCTTCATATCCGGGTCATGAACATTAATTGTTCAGAAAATTCTTGACATGTTCTTCCGGATAGATTTCTACTCCATCAAAGGCAATATAAACAACATTGAGGCGGTGCGGGAAATGAAGGAATCTGAACGTGCCCGAAACAGAAAAGTCCTTGTGGCGATGAGCGGCGGTGTGGATTCTTCCGTGGCTGCGCTGTTGCTCAAAAATGCGGGCTATGATGTTACAGGGGTGACCATGGCGCTTGGAATTCACAGGGAAGGCGAGACTACCGGCCGTTTTACAGATGATGCCATCGCTGATGCAGCCATGGTATGTGATCAACTCGGGATACCGCATATGACCGTTGATTTCGCATCACTTATGGAAGATAAGGTGATCGCCAGGTTCACATCCGAATATATGTCCGGCCGGACACCTAATCCCTGTGTGGATTGCAATCGCCATCTCAAATTCGGAGCTCTTTTGAAGGAAGCGCGCAAACTCGGATTTGACTTTCTGGCGACAGGGCATTATGCCCTGATCGAAAATCAGCAATCAGGCTGGCGTCTGCTGCGACCCGTAGACAGGAAAAAGGACCAGAGCTATTTTCTATATCCGATCAGATTGGAAGATCTGCCGTTTATTTTATTTCCTCTGGGATTGATGACCAAAGAAGAAGTGCGCCGAACGGCCCAACACGCGGAGCTTCATACTGCCCGCAGGCTTGACAGCCAGGATATTTGTTTTGTTCCGCATGGAGATTACAGCAGGGTATTTTCAGACAGGAACCTGATATCCGAACCGGGTGATATTGTGGACAGGGACGGAAAAATTTTGGGTAGGCATCGTGGCATAATTTATTACACGATTGGCCAGCGCGGAGGTCTGGGCATCAGCGCAAAAGCCCCTTTCTACGTGGTGGCCATTGATGCCTTGAACAATAAAATCATTGTCGGGGGCAAGGATGATGTCCGGGCTTCAGGGCTCATTGCGGGTGATCTGAATCTGCTGGTCGAACCTTTTCCCGGTGAGGCGGAAGTGAAAATCCGCTATCGGAAAAAGCCGGTCTTTTCTTCGATCACTCGGGAAGGCGATAAGTTGAAAGTCATGTTTAAGGATCCTCAGGATGCCGTCACCGCGGGGCAGGCCGCTGTCTTTTACACAGAGGATACAGTCCTGGGCGGCGGTGTCATTGAGGATGTCATCCGTGAATAAAAATACAGACAATAAAATTTTCTGCCCCGTTCCTTTCGTTCACAAAAAATCTTGACAAATGATAAGAACAATGTGAATGGCTGTTCATAAAATGAATGATGGTTCACGAAATTTCGCCCGGGATGAAATCATGGAGAAGCAGCAGAGAAAAAATCGTGAGTTCAAAATGCGCCGTGCGGCAATTTTATCGGAAGCGGAAATAATTTTTTCAGAAAAAGGTTTTCATAATGTAACCGTTGCTGAAATTGCCATGGCATCCGGTTTTTCCACGGGGTATCTGTATCAGTTTTTCAAAGGAAAGGAACATCTCTACACAACCATGATCAGCGAGAAGCTGACTTTTATGTATCAATCCATTGAAGAGAAAGTCTCTTCCGTGAAAGATCTACATGGCAAGTTAGCGGCCATCATTATTGCACAGTTGCAATTTGTTGAAGAAAATGCAGCTTTTTGCAGAATATTTCTTCGCGGTGAAAACGAGCTTTCGCCTTTGACGATGGATTCTTTTCGTCAACAACTGAAGGACGATTATTTTAAACATTTATTTTTTATTGAAAATATACTGAACGCCGGCATTAAAAATGGTATATTGCGAAATCTTCCGCCTCTTGAAATGGCGGCTGCCTTGTCGCATTTAATCCGCGCGGCTTCCATCGACTGGATGATCATGCCGACAAAAGAAACGCTTATTGCAAAAAAAGATTTTATTCTGGATATATTTTTAAACGGGGTGAAAAAACATGACGAATAAAAGCCGGTGCCTGTGGATATGTGTAGTCGTTGCCTTCCTGTTTTCCCCGCTTTCCGTCAGGGCGGCCGATCCTTTAACTCTTGAGGATAGTGTTACGATCGCGCTGAAAAACAGCCTGATTATCAATATTGCCAAAGAAGGTGCGAAGGGCGCTCAGGCAAAAAAGCGTGAGGCGATGACCGGGTTTCTGCCCAAGTTCAAGACCTCATACAGTTACACGCGCCTTAATGAAGAACCTGGCTTCTATTTTCCCGGCATTACCGGCACCATTTCCATTCCCGCAAGCTACATGACCACCGGAACGATCAATAATCATAACTGGATCATCGAAGCAAGTCAGCCGCTGTTTGCCGGAGGAGGAATTCTGGCCACTTATCAGGCCAGCAAGACGGGTGAAGATATCGCCCTGGTTGAAGAAACGGCAAAATCCCTGGATGTGGTTCTGGATGTCAAGGTTGCATATTACAATATTTTGCGGGCGCAGAGGTTAAGAGAAACCGCGCGCCAGTCGGTGGAAATGCTCAATGCCCACCGCGATGTTGCGCATAATTTCTTCACGGTTGGGCTGATTCCTAAAAATGATCTGCTCCAATCCGAAGTGCAACTGGCCAACGGGAAACAGACGCTGGTGAAAGCGCAAAATGCCGTGGAATTAGCCAAATCAAGATTGAACACGCTGTTAAAACGGAATTTGCTCTCACCGCTCACGGTCGTCGATATCCTGGACTATAAACCTGTCAGTCAATCGTATGAGGACTGTCTGGAGAATGCCGCGCAGCATCGACCGGAGCTTAAGATCTCGGAGCTAAAGGCCCGGCAGGCCGGCTATATGGTCCGACAGGCGCAAAGTGAGTTTTTCCCGGCGGTCAGCCTTGTGGGTAATTACGCTCGGTTTGGCGACACGATGTCCCTGTCCGGGACAGAGTATAAAAAAAGAGAAAGCTGGCAGGTGATGGCGGTGGCCAGTTGGAATTTCTGGGAGTGGGGTAAAACAAAATTTCGGGTTGATGCCGGAAGGGCTTTGGAAAACCAGGCCATTGATCAGTCCAAAGAATTAAACGACCAGATTGCGCTGGAGATCAAAAATGCTTATCTCATCCTGCAGGAGTCGGAAAGCCAGATTGCTGTTTCGCAGAAAGTGATAGAACAGGCCCAGGAGAATTTCCGGATTTCCGAAGCCCGGTACAAGGAAAGAGTGGCGCGGTCGACGGATGTGCTGGATGCTCAGACGCTGCTTACCAAGGCAAAATCAGAATATGCCAATGCGCTGGCTGATTATAATATTTCTTACGCCCGCCTGCAACGAGCGATGGGCGTCATTGATCGGTAGCTGGTGTTTTTCGATTCAGGAGAAAAGGTGTTCGAATGAAAAAAGGATTGCTGATTCTGGGGGTATTTTTTGCTGTTGTTGTCCTGTCAGTGTCTCATGCAACAGCCCGGGAATACACCTTGAGCGACTTGTACCAACAGGCACTGAATAATTCTGAAAAAATTAAATATGCCGAGGAAAATCTCTTTATTGCTGAAATGGGCAGGCACAAGGCTCTGTCACTGCTGATTCCGAAGGTGACAGCGTTTGGCACGTACAATCGTTTTTCCACAGACAAGTTCAGCGTTTCCGGTGTGATGATTCAGCCTGAACAATCGGGAACGTGGGGAGTTCGTGCGGACCAGTCGTTCTCTTTGAGTTTACGCGAACTCGACGCTTTGATCATTGCCGGGCAGGCGATCACAAAAAGCGAATTCGATCTGGAAGCAACAAAGTCGGATTTTATTCTGACCGTGGCAACCTATTATTATGACGTTCTCAAAGCGAAAAAAGCGCTTGAAATTGCCGCGGCAAACGTCGAAAGGCTCACTCAATACCGAAATTCCGCCGCTAAAAAAGTGAAAGTCGGCGAGCTGACCAAAACGTCACTTTTACGGGCTGATGGGGAATTGTCAGGTGCACGTGCCGATTATCTGAAGGCAACAAATGCACTGGTACTGGCTCGTGCCGCCCTGATTCGACTGACGGGAATCGAGGACAATTTCCGTCTGAAGCATCAGGAAAGTTTGTATCCGGATCCCGAATCGTTTGATGAATTGCGGAACATAGTTGCGGACACGAGAGCTGATTTGAAAAGTTATGAAATGCAAACAAGAATTGCCAGGCAGAACATTAAATATGCCCGCGGTGCCTTCTGGCCCAGTGTGGGTCTTTTTGCCGTCTACAGCGGTTCGGACCAGAATCCGCCGACCGCAACGCTCAACCGGGAAAGTGTTCTGGCCGGGGCGTCTTTGAATTTTCCTTTTTTCGAAGGCGGGCTCAGGGTGGCCGAACTCAGAGAGGCCATGGCCAAGGAACGCCAGGCCCGCCTGGCTTATGATGATTTAAAGAAGGATGTTGATATTGAACTGCGCGGAGCCTATCTGAATCTGGAAACACAAAAAGGCGCCCTGAAGTATCTGGAAGATCAGCTTGTTTACGCCCAGGATAACTTCAACGCCGTTTTAAGACAGTATGACAATGGCCTGGCAACGAGCCTGGATGTGATGGATGCCAATTCTCTCTTGCTCAATTCAGAAAAAAGTGTCGCAGACGCATCATATGCCTATCAACTTGCCCACTTGAAAGTCAGAAAATCCAGCGGCACGCTGCTTCAGTTTGTTGCGGCAGGCCGCGAAAAATAGTTCCAATGGCTCATCCTGAGGAGGTTGAACATTCATGATTTTAAAAAAGGATATGGTTTGCACCATCAAAAAAACATTCACCAGCCGTCCGATGAAAGCACTGCTCATGGTGATGATCATAACTGTCGTCAGTTTGTCTTTCACCTCCTGTTCAAAGGAAAAAGCAGAGCCTGAAAGACTGGTGAACGTTCGTGTATGGCCTGCTGAAACCAGGAGAGTTCAGCCGTACCTGGAAACAACCGGGACGCTTAAACCAGACGAAGACGTTTTGGTCACTACGGAAGTGGACGGCATTGTAAAAAAAATTTATGTGGATGAGGGGACAAACGTCAGCGTGGGGACTCTTCTGGCCGAAATCAACGACACGGATTACGTGCTGAACGTCAGCCTTGCTGAAGCGGCCCTCAGGCAGGCCGAAGCGCAGCGGGCCAATGCCAGAGGGTCGTTTAAACGACTTCATGCGCTTTATCAGGAAGAACTGATCACCAAACAGCAGTTCGATGACATTTCCACAAAAGTCACGCTGGCGGAGGCCGCCCTGGAAAGCGCCAGGGCCACCCTGTCCATCTCGAAAGAAAAACTTTCGCGGACAAAAATTTACTCACCCATTGTTGCGTCTGTCAAAGAAAAGAAAGTTTCCGTTGGAGATTTTGTGCGCAACGGAACGTCCCTTTTTCAGATCATCAAAACCAATCCGCTGAAACTACGTTTCAGTATCAGCGAAAAGGATGTTGCCGGATTGAAAAGAGGCCAGGACGTTGCTTTTAGCGTCGATGCCTTTGCGAATCAAAAATTTCATGGCAAGATCAGCCTGCTTTATCCGAACGTGGAAGAAAAGACCCGCACGCTGCAGGCTGAAGCTGTTGTTCCCAACCCAGGCCAGATTTTAAAGCCGGGTTATTTTGCCCGGATACAGATATTCACCCGGGACGCACGGGACTCGGTGGTTGTCCCTGTAACGGCACTTCTTTATGACGGACCAACGATCCGTGTTTTCGTGATCAACGGCAATCAGGCAAAAGAACGAACGATCAAAACCGGAAATAAATACGGCGAGTATGTTGAAGTGCTCGATGGCTTGAAAGAGGGTGAGCAGGTGGTTGTGGTCGGGCAGAACAATTTGTCGGAAGGGGTGAAAGTGAATGTGGCTCGCTGATACCTCCGTCAAACGCCCGGTTTTCGCGACCATGGTGATTATGGCCCTGGTGGTGCTGGGCGCGGTTAGTTATCCTTCCATTGGTGTTGATCTTCTCCCCAAGATTGATTTTCCCATTGTCACCATTACAACAACACTAAAAGGGGCCAGCCCCGACGTCATGGATGTCGACGTCACCGACAGGATTGAAGGTGCCGTCAATACCATCAACGGTGTAAAAAGCATCACCTCCACCAGCACGGAAAGTGTTGCGCGGACCACCATTGAATTTGTCCTGGAACGCGACATCGATGAAGCCGTTCAGGATGTACGCGAAAAAGTATCGACGATTCGGAATAAATTGCCAACGGACATTGAGGAACCCCGGATTGCAAAAGTGGATCCGGATGCATCCCCCATTTTAATGATGAATCTTTCCGGGCAGCGGTCGGTTCGGGATCTTTCCACTTATGCGGATGAGGTTCTGAAAGAACAGCTGCAGCGCATCAATGGCGTCGGCGATGTTATCTTTTACGGAATGCGTCTGAGGCAGGTGCGCATCTGGGTGGATGCCGCAAAAATGGAAGCTTACCAGGTCTCCCCCAGCGATATTGTCCTGGCCCTGAAACGTGAAAACATTGAACTGCCGGGTGGCCGGATCGAAACGCAAACCAAGGAATATACGGTCCGGATTAAAGGTGAATTTGCCAATGTTCCTGATTTTAACGAATTGATCATCAGCTATTACAATGGCGCTCCGGTGCGCATCCGGGATATCGGCAGGGCGGAAGACGGTATGGAAGATAAACGTTCCCTTTCCCGCTTCAACCGGATTCCGGCCGTTGGCATGGCGATTCAGAAACAATCGGGAACCAATACGGTGGAAGTTGCCAACCGCGTAAAGAAGGAAATGGAAAAAATCAATAAGACACTGCCTCCGGGAATGAAACTGGGGATCTCCATGGATCAGTCGTTATTTATTGTAAGGTCCATTAAAGAGGTTCAATTTCATTTAATTATTGGCAGCTTCTTTGCCGTTCTTGCTGTTTTTATCTTTTTAAGAAACATCAGGACGACGTTGATCAGCGCGGTGGCCCTGCCTGTTTCCATTATATCCACGTTTGCACTCATCAACTTTTTCGATTTTACCTTCAATAACATGACGATGATGGCGCTGTCCTTATCGGTTGGTTTGCTCATTGACGACGCGATTATTGTCATTGAAAACATTCATCGGCATATCGAAGAAGGAATGGAACCGCGCGAAGCATCGGTGTTTGCCACTTCAGAAATCGGACTGGCTGTTATGGCGACGACGTTTGCCATTGTGGCTATCTTTCTGCCCGTTGCTTTTATGAAAGGGATCATCGGCCGGTTTTTTCTTCAGTTTGCCCTGACCATTGTTTTTGCCGTGATGGTTTCACTGCTGGTTTCATTAACCCTGACGCCAATGATGGCTTCTATTTTTCTCAAATCCTATCAGAAAAAGATTCCCAACCCCCTGGCAAAAAGTGGAGGGGGTGGCAAACCGGCAAATGCCGGGAATCATATCTGGATGAAAATCAGTGATAAGCTGGAACATTCCTATCAAAGACTGGAATTGTTTTATCGCCGTGTGCTGGAATTTACGCTTGGCTACCGCAAGCTGGTTTTGATAGGCGCTTTGATTGTCTTTCTTTTGAGCCTGGGCTTGACAAAGTTTTTGGGCAAGGAATTTGCGCCGTCTGAAGATCAAGGCGCGTTTATTGTCCGGCTGGAAGCGCCCATCGATTATTCGGTTGATCAGGTTGAACAATATTTCAGCAAAACGGAAGCCATGATGAGCGAAATTCCGGAAGTCCAATCCGTTTTCTATGTTCAGGGGTACGGGGGCTATGCCAATCGTGCCAGGATGTTTCTCAACTTGAAGCCCAAAAAGGATCGTAAAAGAAGTCAGGAAGACCTTAAAAAGTTGGTGCGAATGAAACTCAGACAGATTCCGGGGATGAAAGCATCAGCAGAAGATCTGGCCATTGTCGGAGGCGGAGGGATAAGATCGACGCCCATTCAGTACAGTATCCGCGGCCAGGATCTTGATGCGCTGCAAAAGTATGCCAAGCAGATCAGTGAAGAGTTTGCCAGGTTGCCGGGCATTGTGGATGTGGATACGTCGTTGGAAGCCGGTAAACCGGAATTCAAAATTTACATTGACCGTGACCGTGCCGCGGACCTGAGCGTTGATGTGGCTACGGTGGCTGAAGCGATCAACCTGCTGATCAGCGGTGAACTGGATATCGCTCGGTATAAGGATGAGCTGCGGGGAAAACGCTATGACATTCGTGTTCGGCTTAATCCGGAAGACCGTGACAGCAAAGGGTCACTGGAACGTATTTATGTGAGGGCCCGTGATGGCAAGCTGGTTGAGCTTGCCAATGTCGTCAGGATTGAAGAGGGAACAGGTCCCAGTGTCATCAACCGTGTGGACCGCCAGAGGGCCATTACAATATTTGCCGCTCTGGAAGGTAAACCGTTGGGGGAAGCAACTGATGAGTTGGATGCCATTGCCGGTAAAATATTGCCTCCGGATTATATTCCTAAATACCAGGGAATGGCGGATGTTATGAAGGAATCTTTTGGATTTCTGCTGTTTGCACTGCTTCTGGGGGTTGTGATGGCCTATATGATTCTCGCTGCGCAATTTGAAAGTTTCATTCATCCCGTGACGGTTCTGCTTTCGATGCCGCTGTCCTTTATCGGTGCGTTCGGAGCTTTGTTTATTACGGGCAAGACGTTAAGTATCTTCAGTATCATCGGGCTCATCCTTTTGATGGGTTTGGTGAAGAAAAATGCGATTCTGCTGGTGGATTACACCAATGTTTTGCGAGGCAGAGGGATGTCACGACGGGAAGCGCTATTACAGGCGGGGCCCGTCCGGATGCGTCCGATTCTCATGACGACATTTGCCATGATATTCGGCATGCTTCCTATCGCACTTGCGGTCGGCGAAGGCGCGGAGGCACGCGCGCCCATGGGGATTGCCGTTATCGGAGGTCTTTTGACATCCCTGGTCCTGACACTGGTGGTCGTGCCGTCGGCTTATGATATTTTCGACGATTGGCAGGAGAAATTTAAAAACAGAAAAAGTAGGAAAGAGAAGACTGATGAACATCAATGAAAACTGCAGGGAGGTCTCTCCATGAAAATGTTCTTTGTCATTTATGCCGAAGCCTGTGATGAAAAAGTAACGAACGCGTTTAAGGATAGCGGGTTCAGGTCCTACACAAAGATGCATGGTGCAACCGGGGAAGGCGATGAAAGTGAGCCCAAACTGGGCACCCATTTCTGGCCCGGCAGAAACAATACGCTTCTGTTTGCTGTGCAGAATGAGGAGATTGAGCGATTGGTCGAACTGGTGCGGAAATTAAAAGTCGAACAACCGCGAGCAGGGGTTAGGGCCTTTACACTGCCTCTGGAGGAATGCGTGTAAAATGGCCGGTCAGAGAACGACAAACAGGCAGAAGGACATTTTCCGCCTTTTGAGGGAGAAAAAGAAAAACCTGCCCCAAAAACCGAAAAATGCATATTCAGAAAAGAAACGCGGAAAATGAACAGAAGAGGTTTACAAAACTGAATTTTATAACTTGGAAATTTCCATGAAAAAACTCCTGATTCTCTTTTCACATCCGCGTTTCGAAAAATCCAAAGCCAACCGCGCTTTAATTGAGGGTATTGATAAGATAGAAGGCGTTCGCTTACACGACCTGTATGAAGAATATCCCGATTTCATCATCAACGCGGAACGAGAAAAAGAACTTCTCGTGGGCCACCAGATTATCGTCTGGCATTTTCCTTTCTATACCTACAGTGCTCCTGCTCTTTTAAAGCAGTGGATGGATGTTGTCCTGGAATATGGTTGGGCGCACGGCAGCAAAGGCAATGCGCTGAAGGATAAAATTGCGTTTGTGACAGTAACCGCGGGAGGCACCCGGGAATCATACGCGGCCAATCAACACAATCAATTTACCGTTCGTGAATTTCTGAGGCCTTTTGAGCAGGCCGCCCATTTGTGCAAGATGATATACCTGCCGCCATTTGCCGTACATGGCACGCATATATTAGCGGATCAGCAATTGGCCGCATATGCAGATTCTTATCGCGGGCTGCTGAGAAAGCTTACAACCAGCGAGTATGATCCCGCGTCCGTTTCACGCTTCGACTATCTCAACGACTGGCTCTCGAACAAAGGATAAGTAGACCATGTCCAGTACGTTTTTATTGGATGCCCTGATTTTTCTTGCCGCTGCCGTCATTTTTGTGCCTCTGGCCAAAAAGATAGGGCTGGGGTCTGTCCTTGGTTATCTCATTGGCGGTATTGTTATCGGACCTTTCTTCTTAGGTTTTGTCGGTCAGGAGGGCAAGGACATTATGCACTTTGCCGAATTCGGCGTTGTGATGATGCTCTTTCTGATCGGTCTTGAACTGGAACCCAAAACATTCTGGCGGATGCGCAAATTCGTTTTGGGAACGGGTATCATGCAGATGGGCATCACCACATTATTGTGTTTTGTCGCCTTGCTGCTGGCCGGTTTCTCCTGGCAGGCATCGCTGGCCTGCGGACTTGCCCTTTCCATGTCTTCCACCGCAATTGTCATGCAGACATTGCGGGAAAAAGGCCTGATGAAAACAGAATCAGGAAAAAGTTCCTTTGCCGTCTTGCTGTTTCAGGACATTTCCGTCATCCCGATCCTGGCGTTGATACCACTGCTTGCTGCATCGGGAGCAAAAGCAGCTTCTGCCGGTCACTCTTCTTTTATGGAAGGATTGCCCGGATGGGCACAGACGATAACGCTGCTGGTTGCCGTCAATTCCGTGGTTTTGGTCGGACATTTTATTTTTGTGCCTTTTCTGCGGTTCATTGCCCGCATTCGCCTCCGGGAGCTGTTTACGGCATCGGCGTTGTTGATTGTGATTGCGACCGCTTATCTGATGATGCTGGTGGGTTTAAGCCCCGCTTTAGGGACATTCCTGGCAGGTGTTGTTCTGGCCACAAGCGAGTTCCGCCATGAACTGGAAAGCGACATTGAACCATTCAAGGGGGTGCTGCTGGGGCTGTTTTTTCTTACCGTCGGTGCTTCGATCAACTTTACATTGATTGTGGAAAATCCTTTGAAAGTCATGGCTCTGGTGGGAGGCGTCATTATCATCAAGTCCTTTGTCCTTTTTGCAACGGGAAAGTTTTTCCGCTTAAGCTTTGATCAGAATATGATTTTTACTTTAGGATTGGGGCAGGTCGGAGAATTTGCATTTGTCCTGTTTGCCTTTATCAATCAGCTCAAGATTATTTCTACGGAATCAAGCGATATCATGATGGGTGCAACAGCAATCACAATGACAATGACGCCGCTTTTGCTTTTAATGAACGAGCGGCTGATCCTGCCGCGATTTGGAACGAAAGAGGCAGCCGAGCCAAAAGAAGCAGATGAGATTTCCTGTGAAAATCACGTTATCATTGCCGGATTTGGCTATTTTGGAAGCACCATCGGCAGGTTTTTAAGGGCAAACGGTTTTGCGGCAACTATTCTGGATAACGATTCAGACCGGGTCGATCTTTTAAGGAAAATGGGCTTCACCGTCTTTTACGGCGATGCCACCCGCCTGGACATCTTAAAATCCGCCGGCGCGGATTCCGCCAGGATATTGATTGTAGCCATCGATTCGCCTGAAACGAATTTAGACCTGGTGGAAAAGACAAGAAAAGCGTTTCCCAATTTAAAGATTATGGTGCGGGCGAAAAACAACCTGGATGCCTATAACCTGCTTCATACGGGTATTGAAGATGTCTACAGGGAATCCATCGACACTTCTGTCCGTTTTGGCGTTGATGTGCTTGTCAAACTGGGTGTTCGCCGATACACTGCAATGCGGGCCGGCCAATTATTCATCAAGTATGATGAAGCCTCTTTCCGGCAGCTTGCCCAGCATCGGCACGATCAGGAAGCTTATCTTGTCCACATCCGGGAACAGATTGCTCTTCAGGAAGAACTTCTGGATAACGACCGCAAGGCTTGTCCGAACCTCCATGATTTCGCCTGGGACATGGATGCTGCAACGAAGAAAAAGTGAGACATAAAAATTCCCAGGTTGAGTCAAGGCAACCGCTTTTCGTAAAGGAATCCTTCATGGACAAACCCGGTTATCATTTGACAGACTTTTTTCACGGCCTTTCCGAAAAACAGGGCGACGAAATCATCAGACGCGGGGCCACCCGTGATTTGAAAGCGCAAACCGTGCTGTTTCGCGAGGGGGATCCTGCAAGACAATCTTACCTTGTTCTGAAGGGACGGCTCAAACTCGGCAAAGTACACGAGCTGGGCAAGGAGGTGTTGATCCGCTACATCGGACCGGGAGAGCTGGCGGCCATGATCACCGTGCTGGAGGGAAGAGATTATCCTGTAACTGCCGAAACGGTAGGTGAAACTCGGGTTGTAGGCTGGGACAGGCGGACCATGCTACAGATCATGGCCGACTACCCGCAGTTGTCCATCAATATGATCCGCAATTCCATGGACCGCCTTGAAGACCTGCAAAGTCGCTACCTGGAGCTGCACGCCGAGCAGGTGGAAAAAAGGATTGCCCGCTCCCTGCTCAGGATTATGAAACAGTCCGGCAGACGATCGGGGGATGAGATTATCATCGACTTTCCGATCAGCCGCCAGGAACTGGCTGATTACACCGGAACAACCCTCTATACCGTCAGTCGCACGCTGAGTGCCTGGGAAAAAAAAGGATGGGTAAAGTCCAAAAAGACGCGGATTATCATCGTGGACCCTCACGCTTTGGTTCTTTTCTCGGAAAAAGGTTAATGATCCTGGTATTTTTCACACGGTTTTCATTTGGTTTCCTGATCTAAAAATATTCTTCAAGTGGACGTAAAAAATTTTGTTTGTTTGCGCTGGCGCAAAGACAACGCTCAATTATTCGCTTATGATGGGGC
>CAZXIP010000025.1:0-14966 GCA_964640755.1 uncultured Smithella sp.
ACGTATTCCATGTGGCGGCGTCCTTCCAGGTCATAGGAATGAAAAACCGCATCGTTAACACCGTCGAAGTCCAGCGGCTTTACCTTGAACTTTTTGCACAGAGACAGATTGAATGTCGGGGTGACCTTGATCCATAGGCCATCGAGCCAGACATCGTTGTAGCCGTGATAATAAAACGTATCTGTCTTCATCATTTTTCTGAGCCGCTCCGTTGTAAGGTGATTGCGGACATCGGCAAAATGGAGTTTACAGGGAATTTGCTCTGCGCGCATAACGGCTGCAAGAACAACCGCCTTGGCAACGCAGTAACCATAGCCCTGCCGCAGGATGGTGCTGGCCTTGAAAGCGTCTTTGGATGCTTCAATCCGGTAAGGATCGTAATAGATGCCATCCCGAACGGCATAGTAAAGCAGGATGGCTTTCTCCCGGGGATCTTTCGCATTGTTAACGGCTTTTTGTGCAAAAGCTCGAACCACCGGCGTGTCACTGTCGATAAATTCTGTTGGTTTTAAATATTCTTCGTGCATGATTCACTTTCAGGGTTTGATCATGACCTTGATCGCAGACTGATCTCCATCCTGGGTTCGAAAAGCTTCCGCCGCTTCGTCCAGTGAGAAGCGATGCGTGATCATATTTTTTGTTTTGACTTTACCCTCTTTGAGCAATTGAATGGCTGCCGGGAAATTGCCTCCCAGACAGCCGGTCAGAGTCAGGTTTTTGCTGATCACAGAGAGAGGCTGCCAGATGAGCGGTTCTTCATAAATGCCAACCAGCATGATCTTTCCTGCGCCGCGCGCAATGGCCACACTTTGGTCAAAAGTTACCTGGGTGCCTGCGCATTCAAAGACCGTGTTTGCGCCGAGGTTTCCCGATGCTTCCATGATGACCTTAACCGTATCTTCCCGGGCCGCATCGATCACAATGTCCGCGCCGCATTTTTCAGCCGCAGCCAGGCGTGACGATCTTCGACCGGCTGCTAGAATTTGTTTTACACCGGCGGCTTTGAGCACCTGGACGGCGTAAAGCCCGATTACCCCCAAACCGATAACGGCGACGATCTCATTTTCTTTGGGCTGGTTGCGGTTGACGGAAAAATAAGAAATCGACAGGGGCTCTACCGATGCCGCATCTTCGTAAGTCAATTCTTGGGGAATCGGGAAAATGCTGCGACTAGGAGCGGCGAAAGGCACATGAACATACTCAGCCATTGCGCCGGGAAAATGATACCCGAGAAGTTCCATGTCCGAACAGCGGTGCATCTTGCCTTCCCGGCACCAGTAACATTTTCCGCAGGGAGAAAAGCCCACCGCTGTGCAGCGCGTTCCTGTCGTGATGTCCTTTACAGCCGCGCCAACTTCTACAATATCGCCACTGAATTCATGTCCGAAGATTGTTCCGTCATGGCCGTCATGCCTGTAATAGTGCAGATCGGAACCGCATACACCGCAGGAGTTGACTTTGATGATCACCCCGTGTGGCGCGCAAACAGGATCAGGAACAGTTTCGGTTCGTATGTCTTTTGCCCCATGCAGTACTGCAGCTTTCATGGTTTTCCTCCGGGTCTTTATCTTTAGGGGAGGGTACTTTTACGCCCGATTTGGCTTTTGTCCCGGATTTAATCGTTGCTTTAGATTTAACCGCCATAGATCTGTCTCCTGCGTATTGTCTTCTGACATGACCATACACTCAGATGACCAAAGCCATTTATTAAAGTCAGCGTATCATATATTAAATGACGCATCCATCCAAAATACATTTTCAAATATATGGAACAGAGTTTCTATAATGCGGATAAAATCCTGTTGCAAAGAGCGACAGGCTGGGTTATGAAAACGCCATGCGCAAATCATGTTTTATAATATCCCTCCTGATGATGATCGTGTTGCTTGCTGCTTGCGATAAAACACCTTCATCGAACAATACCCGAAAGCTTACTGAAAAGCCACCTGCCTATGGCGACATTCTAGTACGCGGCGATATCGGTGATGCCAGCAACCTCATTCCGATTCTTGCATCCGATTCCCCGTCCCATTCCGTTGCGTCGATGGTGTATAACGGTCTTGTCAAATACGATAAAGACATGAATATTGTGGGCGATCTTGCCGAATCCTGGGACATTACTCAAAACGGTCTGGTCATTACATTTAAGCTGCGCAAAGGTGTGCGCTGGCATGACAAAAAGCCCTTTACCGCTGCCGATGTTCTCTATACCTATCAGGTCATCACCGATCCTAAAACACCGACCGCGTATGCCGGTGATTTTCTAAAGGTCAAGAAAGCGGAAGCGCTGGACGATTATACTTTCCGGGTGACTTACGATAAGCCCTTTGCGCCTGCCTTGATCAGCTGGTCTTCGGCAGTTCTGCCACGTCATCTTCTCGAGGGCAAAGACATTACACAAAGTCCACTTTCGCGCCATCCTGTCGGTACGGGGCCTTATAAGTTTAAAGAATGGGTCGCCGGCCAGAAGATAGTTCTGGCGTCCAATGAGGATTATTTTGAAGGACGTCCCTACATTGACGGCCGGATCACCCGCATTATCCCCGATACCGCAACGATGTTTCTGGAACTGCGTGCACAGAATATAGGCATGATGGGCCTGACTCCTCTTCAATACACGCGACAGACCGATAATAATCTGTTCAAAGAAAACTTCAGCAAGTATCGCTATCTGGCCTTTGCCTACACGTATCTGGGGTACAATCTGAAGAATCCCCTCTTTACGGATAAGCGCGTCAGGCAGGCCATATCCTATGCTGTTAATAAGGATGAAATTGTCAGCGGGGTTTTGTTGGGATTGGGAAAGCCCGCCACTGGGCCATACAAGCACGGCACGTGGGCATACAACAACAAAGTGAAGATCTACAATTATGATCCGGCCAAAGCGCGCGATTTGATGAAACAGGCGGGCTGGACAGATACAAACAAAGACGGCATCCTGGAAAAAGACGGCAGGCCGTTTGAGTTTGAAATTCTGACCAACCAGGGCAATGAAACCAGGCAGAAATGTGCCGAGATCATTCAGCGCCAGCTCAAGGAAATCGGCATTACGGCAAAAATCCGCATTGTGGAATGGTCGGCGTTTGTGACGGACTTTATCAACAAGAGACGATTTGACGCTGTTATTTTAGGCTGGACGATACCGCTTGATCCCGATGCCTATGACGTATGGCATTCGAGTAAAACCGCTCCCGAAGAGCTGAACTTTGTTTCGTATGGCAATCCGGAGGCAGATGAGATGCTGGAGAAAGGACGCAGTACCTTCAATCAGGCCGAGCGCAAAAAATATTACGACCGCTTCCAGGAAATCCTGGCAGAGGATCAGCCTTATACGTTTTTATATGTTCCCGATGAGCTGATTATTATCTCGAAACGTTTCCGTGGCATTGAACCCGCCCCCATCGGCATCGGCCACAACATGATCAAGTGGTATGTCCCCAAAGATGAACAGAAATACTCGATGACCCGATAGGGCTATCTCTAATTCAAACAATTGTTTTTATATATCTTTGTGTCCCTTAATTCATGGGGATTGAGGTCGTTATCAATCATGATACTTCTCTTGCACGTCTGGACTGCCTTCTCAACATTGTTTTGAATCGCGTGCCCTTTTGGGGATGGCAAAAAAATGCTTGACATTAGAACGATCGTTCTATATAAGACAAGCCATGAAGAAAATAAGAGACATTAAATCCATTGAGCAGAGTCTGGTTGCCTTTTATCGTCATTCAAAGCGGATGCCTACCTACACCGAAATGATGGACCTCTTTGAGGTTCGGTCAAAAAGCGTTGTTTCTTACTGGATTGAAAAGCTTATCGAAAAAAGCGTTCTGGAAAAAGACAGTCAGGGCCATCTCAAACTTTCGGGAATTTCTTTCGGTATTCCGCTGGTCGGCAATGTTGCTGCGGGGCTTCCCGTGTCAGCCGAAGAAAACATGCACGATGTCGTATCAATGGATGAATATCTGGTGAAGAAACCGGATTCTTCCTTTTTACTGCGCGTTACAGGCGATTCGATGATCGGTGCAGGCATCATGGAAGGCGACCTGGTGGTGGTTGAGCAGGATCGCCAGCCAAAAAACGGAGACATTGTTCTGGCTGAGGTGGATGGACAGTGGACGATGAAATACTTTCGCAAACAGGGCGGGGAGGTGGTTCTGGAGGCCGCTAATCCGGCTTATCCCACGATTTATCCCAAAGAAGAACTCAAAATAGGCGGCGTGATCACCGCCTCCGTCAGGAAATATCTGATGTAACCCGGATCAGGAAACATGGAGTAAATGTTATGCATAGTGTAACCCATACAGCCACATTTGAGTTGGATGCCGACAAAAATAAATGCACTTCATTTCACCGGGAGCTTGTTTTTAGAAATAGGTGTATGACCAAGATTTCAGGGGATTCCGCCGTCACGAAAGCAGACAAAATCATCAACGCGGCAGGTGCCATAGTTGTTATTTTGGCCGGCACGTATTTTCTTCCGTTGTCACTGTCCATCCTGCTGGGCTAGAAGAAAATGAAAAGATAGTAAAAGGAAGTTCAACTGTATTCTGCCGTTTCCGTGAAATTGCGAAAAAGCCATACAGTCGAAGAAATATTTCAAGATCAGACATGTTTAGATTTCCTGATTTAAGGCATCGATCAGTCCATCGGGTTGCGTCGAAGTGAATCAGGTAGCCCCTGTTGAATGTGCATCAGGTTCAGGTCGATATCCGATCGAATAGGAACAGGAGAAAGAGCTTGGTATGGAAGTTCACAGGGGGTGAGCAGTCGCTTCAAGAATCGCTTCAGAACAATCAGGTCATTTTCAAAGTCAGTGAACAACAGGGGGCTACCTCATATTTTTAAAAATGGTGATCCTGCCTGGATCATTTGCCATATGTAAATAGCAATGAGCGTACCATAATGAGAATGATTAGCGAAAATGCGCCAATAATATGTTAAATATTTGATTTAATGATGTATTATTTATTGTTATGCGCCAGGAGTTTGCTGATTTTTTGCGATTATTACGCCGATTGTTGGTCGGGCTACAAAATATGTAGATATTTTTTAAGAGTTGTAGCAATGTTTTATGTGATTTGCTGAATGTGATGTTTGAAAAACATGTGAAATAGGTTGAATGTAAAGAGGCTTATTTTAATGACGGTTGCGGCTCTTCGACAATTTCCAGGATTTTATCAACATTAAAAATTCGTTTTTCCCTCCGGGCAAGACAATAAGCTTCCAACCCCAAATAGGGGTAACCCTTATATTCCATTTCACCCATGAAAAGAGGGCGCACGGTCCGGCGCGATTTTTCATCCTGTCCTTTCAGATAGAGAATTTTAATGTCTTTCTTTTCGAGAATCGCCGTTTCGATCATTTTCAGCTTGTCTTCGCGGCTGAACGTTTTGGCGGCCTGGGAGTATTGAATGCCGGTGAGGAATTTTACCACTTGCCAGTCCATTAAAATGTGGTTTTTCTTAAGGGGCTGCTTAAGGACAATTCCTTTCAGGGTTGTGCAGCGTGAAAGCGCCACGTACATCTGTCCGTGGGCAAACGTTCCGCGCCCCACATCGATCACTACGTTTTCAAAGGTTTTCCCCTGACTTTTGTGAATGGTGACCGCAAAGGCCAGGCGAACCGGATACTGGGTAAATGATCCCACTTCCTCAGAGCGCAGTTCTTCGTTTTTCAGAAAAAAACGATATATCTTCCATGTGTAGGGTGAAATGCGCGCTGTGTCGCCATTGTCCAGATCGGCCACAATCACATCCTCACCGTCATCATTTTGTTCAATTTTTCTGATTTTTCCAATGGTGCCGTTGATCCATTGGCCGAGAGAGTCATTGTTAAGCAGCATGATCTGTGCACCTTTTTTCAGTTTCAAATCCACGGCCGTCGGCAGATATTCCTTGCCGAAATCCCCTTCGATCCGGCCCGAAGCCCTCCATGGTTTCCCCGGCAATTCAGCGAGACGCTTTTCATTGATCGTATCGGCCAAAGCATTGGTGCTGGTCAGTGAAAGGTAAAAGGATCCGGGAGGCATTTCAAACTGCGGATCGCAGCGTTGATTGAATTTTGCCAGATCCTCATCCGTCACGGAGCGGTTACGGATGGTATTGAGCAGTCTAACAAACTCATCATCTTTCTGGCGATAGACTTTTTCGAGCTCGATATACTCGATATTCAGCTGATCGAAACATTTCGCGCTGAAAAAGTAAGGGGTTGCGTAGTGACTTTTAAAAATCTCGCGTTCGGCTGATGTGACGACCGGCGGCAGCTGATACAGATCTCCGATGAAAATCATTTGAACGCCGCCGAATGGTTTTTTTTCTTCCGGACCATTGAAACGCAGAAATTTATCGATGCAGTCCAGCAGGTCGGCACGCACCATTGATATTTCGTCAATCACGATCGTGGTCAGCTTCCTGTAGATGGTCGACTTATCTTTTTCCGCCTTCTTTTTTCTTTTGATCGACGCCAGTGTTACATTCGGCTTGAAATGGAAAAAGGAATGGATGGTCTGTCCTTCAACATTGACGGCAGCCACACCCGTAGGCGCCAGAATGACCACTTTCTTTTTCGTGTGATCCCGGAAATAGGTCAGCAGTGTCGATTTCCCCGTGCCGGCCCGCCCCGTAAGCAGGATATTTCGTTGAGTATCTTCCATGAGGGCCATTGCCCGCTGGAATTCGTCATTGAAATCGATCTCGGCTGGTTTTGATTTTTGAATCATCACATTATCCTGTAAGGTATTATTACTCATAACCACAATTTTTCAATGTGTTCAATGACGATTATTGATTTTAAATGATTTTCAGGGTAAAAAATACCCGGGCAATCAGTTGTGACGAGATGCCCGGGTATTGTCAGATATGTCTTATCGATTTACATTGACGGATGCGGCCTGAAAATAATCGTCCGGCTACCAGGATTCAGGAAATGCCATGTTCGTGTAAATATCTTCAAGCCTGCTCTTGTGGCCGCGTTCCATTGAGGCGAGCTCAAGGAAGACTTTCTTCTGTTCATCGTCTGCGCTTGCGTTGGCAAGCTGGGTATACATCTGCATGGCTTCGAGTTCTTTTTTAATGGCAATAACGAGACCATCCACAGGCTTCAAGTCGGGCGTCAACGGCGGATTTGGAAGCGCATCCGCAACTTTATAGTCCGCTGAAGTGGAAAAGTGCATCCTGTCCGCACTTCTTGTAAGATATCCTTCTAATGTGCGTTTGTGTTTTTCTTCATCATCGGCAAGAGTTTTGAAAATACTTTTCAGATTTGCATCTTTCGCTTTTTCGGATACGGAGTTGTAAAAAGTAAATGCTTCGACTTCCTGTGTGATTGCGTTGGAAATGATCTTCTTGAATTCATCGTGGTTCATGGTTTTGATCTCCTTGGTGCGTTGATGGGTGTATATTGTTTTAAAATGGAATGACTCCATTTTATTCCGCCCGTTAAAGACAAGTAAAGGATACTTTTCAAAAATCCGTACCCGCGATTTTGTGTAGCATAGCTGATTTTCATTGTCAAATAACACATGAAGGGGTAGTCATTAATATTATTTTAAATAATCAGAAAGCAAGGTTAAATCATGAACACAAAAATGACAACATTCAGTGAGTCGGATATTGATAAAAGAATATTGAAAGCCATAGGTGAGATGGGCTTTGAGGTTCCAATGCCTGTACAGCAGGAGGTCATTCCCTTTTTGCTTCATCAAAAAAGAGATCTGGTTGCCCTGGCTCACACCGGAACCGGTAAGACCGCCGCCTTTGGCATCCCGATTATCCAACAGATCAACACGGTGTCAAAACAGACACAGGCGCTGATTCTGGCTCCTACGCGGGAGTTGTGTCTCCAGATTACGGACGATCTGACCAATATGGCAAAATACGTGGAAAATGTGCATATCGTGCCGATATACGGGGGAGCCAATATCCTTATCCAGATTCGTCAGGTGGCCGCTGGCGCACAGATTGTGGTAGCTACGCCGGGTCGGATGCTGGATATGCTCAACCGGAAAAAAGTGAATGTCTCCGCAATCAAATGGCTGGTGCTGGATGAAGCCGATGAAATGCTCAACATGGGATTTAAGGAAGAACTCAACGCCGTTCTGGCGTCGACACCCGAAGATAAAAGGGTGACGCTCTTTTCCGCCACCATGCCGCGTGGTATTGAGGCCATTGCACACAGTTACATGAAAAAGCCGATGGAAATCACGGTCGGCACCCGCAACACCGGCGCAGAAAATGTCACTCATCAATATTATGTGGTACATGCAAAAGACCGGTATATCGCGCTTAAGCGCATTGCTGATTTTTATCCGGATATTTACGCGATCATTTTCTGTCGTACCCGTTTGGAAACGCAGGAAGTGGCCGACGCCCTCATCAAAGACGGCTACAACGCCGATGCGCTACACGGGGACCTTTCTCAGGCGCAGCGTGACTCCGTGATGAACCGGTTTCGCACCAGAAGCCTGCAGATGCTTGTGGCAACAGACGTTGCGGCCCGCGGGATCGACGTCGTCGATCTGACCCATATCATCAATTATAATCTGCCGGACGACACTGAAAACTATACCCACCGCAGTGGCCGCACGGGACGCGCTGGCAAATCGGGCATTTCGATCGTCATCGTCAATATCAAAGAAGTGTTTCGCATAGGGCAGATCGAAAAGCAGATTAGCAAGAAATTTCAGCAGGCCAAAATTCCCACCGGACAGGAAGTTTGCGAGAAGCAGCTCTTGTACCTGGTGGATAAACTCAAAGATACGGAAATTCAGCACGCGGAGATCGGCCCGTTTCTGCCCGCTGCAGTGGAGCGGCTTAAATCACTCAGCAAAGAAGACATCATCGCGCGTTTTATCTCTCAGGAATTCAATCGTTTTTTAAGCTATTACCGAAACGCAACCGACATCAACGTATCGCAGAAAAAAGAAAGCAAGCCCGCGCCTTTGCGCGGCGCATCCAGGTCCGGTTCTCTGGTGCGCCTTTCGGTTAACCTGGGGAAGATGGAAAAATTCAACGCCAAAAAGCTCCAGGCTTATTTGTTGGAGACGGCCAACATCGCCAAACTGCACATTGCCAATTTGGACATAGAACTTTGCAATTCTTATTTTGAGGTAGATCCGCAGTTTGCCGAAGTGCTGATAGCCCGGTTCGGCAAGGAAAAATATGCCCAGCGGCGTGTGAGAATTGATTATGCAGATAGAGGTGGTCGCGGCAGTTATCAGGGCAAACGCTACGCGGGAGGTGCCAAAACCCGCGAATCCTTCTTTTTCAACAAGCGCAAAAAGAAGCCCGGGAAACGATATTAAATTGAAGTTATCCGTTCGCATGATTCAAAAAAACAACGGAGATACACACTTGACAACCAGTGATTACATGGAGTGCGAGCGACGTGAAGATGATCCTGAATTGTAATTTATGCGCTAAATATCGCATGATAACAGGAAGGTCTATGCACAGGGATGATTCCCGCATCTTCAGCCCAATATTCAGTCAATATTCCACGTTAATTTAAAATTCAAAACGTGATATGAATACGTTGCAGGAAAGGAACGGCCCTGACTTTTACGCGGTGCACGGCTGTCCCCTGTAAATTGATGAAACGGTCCGAAAGGTGCACTAAACAGAGCCTGCCGGAACTGAAAAATATTTAAGGAGTAATTACAATGATATCCGAAAATCGTCCCGCCAGATTCAGCGGGGCATCGCGTTATGTTCTGGACGATGAACTGGCTAAAATCGTAAATATTTCGATGGCGTTGGAAATGCCGCTTTTGCTCAAAGGCGAGCCTGGCACCGGTAAAACCATGCTTGCTCACGCCATCGCCGAGAATCTGCGCATGCCGCTGATTATTTTAAATGTCAAATCCAGCATGAAGCTGATTGACGCCCTGTATCAGTACGATACGCTCACCCGTCTCAACGACAGCCGCTTTGCCGATTCGGGCCGCGATGTGAGCAATATCGAAGAGTATATCAAGATGGGTAAGATTGGTCAGGCATTTGTGGCTGAGAAGAAAGTGGTTCTGCTCATCGACGAAATCGACAAGGCCGATACCGATTTTCAGGATGATATGCTCGACATTCTGGATCAGATGCAGTTTGATATTATGGAAATCGATCGCACCGTGACGACAAAGCACAGGCCGGTGATTATCATTACCTCCAACGCAAAAAAAGATTTGTCCGACCCGTTCCTGGGACGCTGCAATTTCCATCACATTGCTTTTCCCGATCGCGACATGATGCGCAAAATCATCAATGTGCATTTCCCGGATTTGAACAAGGATATGACAGCCGCCTGTATGGATGCGTTCTATCGTCTCCGTGAGGTGCGTGGTGTGGAGAAGAAGCCGGCGACACGCGAGCTGATTAACTGGATGCGCGCGCTCCAGGCCGACCCCGATTTTAATATCAAGAGTCTGAAGTCGAGCAATGTGCCTTTCCTGGGTGTCCTGTTTAAAAAGAGCACGGATCTATACCTTGCATTGCATCAGTGAAGTGAAAAATGTTTGTAAATTTTTTCTATACTTTGCGCGATAAGGGTATCCCTGTTACACCCACATCTTTTCTGCGCCTGCAAAAAGCCCTGGGAATGGGGCTGATTTCTTCCCTCGACGATTTCTACAGCGTCACCCGCAGCCTGCTGATCAAGAGCGAGCGTTTTTTTGATATTTACGATCAGGCGTTTGCGGTGGCATTTCGTGGTATGGCCGATATAGAACCGACGGATGCGGAGCTTTCTGAAATGGTGAAGGCAATGCTCTCTGAATGGCTCAAAGATCCGGAAGGGATGGCCGATGCACTGGGACTCACTGAAGAGCAGATCAAAAAGATGACCCCCGATGAACTGGTCGCCCATTTTTTAAAGATCCTCAAAGAACAGACCGAAGCTCATCATGGCGGCAATAAATGGATCGGGACGCACGGCACATCACCCACCGGGCATTCCGGCAAGCATCCGGGCGGTATGCGCGTCGGTGGAGAATCACGCAATAAATCCGCCATCAAGGTCGCCATGGAAAGGCGTTACCGGGATTACTCGCAGTCCGGTCCCATTACGGCTTCGCAGATCGGGGAAGCGCTCAAAAGGCTCAAACATCTTCAGCCGGCGGGCCCCAGGGATGTCGTGAATATCGATGAAACGATCCGTCAAACCATGCGTAATGCCGGGGAAATCGAAATCATCTTCGACCGCCGTCTGGCTGACCGCCTAAAAGTCAAGCTGCTCATTGATAACGGCGGCTGGTCCATGGATCCCTATGTTGAGATCGTGCAGGTGCTCTTTCATTATGCGCAGTTTCAGTTTAAGGAGCTGGAAATTTATTTTTTTCACAACACAATTTATTCCAAGGTCTGGCAAGATGCTCAGCGTTTCAAAAAACCGGTGCGGGTGGATGAATTTGCCCGCTCTGATCCCGAAACGCGATTGATAATCGTTGGGGATGCCGCCATGGCACCTTACGAATTGGCCGATCATAGAGGAGCGATTTATGTTGGTCAAAACGAATCACGGCCCTCGGTGGACTATTTGAAATTTCTGTCAAAGACCTTCCGGCACGCTGTGTGGCTCAATCCGCAGCCGAAGGATCACTGGTATTACACATGGACGGTTAAAACGATTGCCGGTATTTTCCCGATGTTTGAACTGTCGCTGGACGGACTGGAAAAAGCGGTGCATCATTTAATTTCACGAAATTAGTAAGGAGAAAAAACCATGAAAAGGAAAGTTACCGTAATTATTGTCATTATGCTAATTTTAGCATCCGCAGTGGCGATAGCCGCAAGCACTCAACCGCCACAGGTTGGCAGCTCTTTCCCCGAGATGAAATTGCCCAAGCCTGCTGATTCCGGGGACCTCAAATATCTTGGTCTTTCCGGGTCCGGAACGTTTACCACGGATCAGGTAAAGGCGCAGGCCTTGATTATCCAGATCTTCAGCATGTATTGTCCGTACTGCCAGAAGGACGCGCCCAACATCAACCGCTTCTTCGGGCTGATTGAGAATAATCCTAAACTGAAGGGTAAAATAAAAATCCTCGGTATCGGTGTTGGAAATTCACAGTTTGAAGTGAATACGTTTAAAAAGAAATACAAGGTAGAGTTCCCGCTGGTTCCTGATAACGATTTTATAATTCATAAAATGATCGGAGAAGTTCGAACACCGTATTTTATGGTTCTGAAATTAAATGGTGCCAAAAAGCTGGAGGTCGTTTATTCCAAGCTGGGGGCGCATGAAAATGTTGAAGCATTTCTTAATGAAGTGATCAAACTGGCGGATGTGAAATAGGAGATCATGATGAAAAAGCAAATTTTTCTAACGATATTGATGGCTGTTTTTTTTACATCAAACGCATTTGCGCTGTCTGAAGCTTATAAAGGGAATATCTATCAGACGGGTAAACTCAAACCGGTTGACAGTGTTGTAAAAGTCAGGGTTGGCCAGCAAGCACCCGCTTTTACGCTCAATGCAATAAGTGGCAAAAAGGTTTCGCTGAAGGATTATACCGGCAAGAAAAATGTTGTATTGTCATTTGTACCTGCGGCCTGGACGCCGGTGTGCTCCGATCAATGGCCCGGCTACAATATCGTCCAGGAGCTTTTTGCCGAGAACGATTCAGTTCTGTTGGGTATATCCGTTGATAATGTTCCGACACTGTATTCCTGGACAAATCAGATGGGCAAATTATGGTTTGACGTCCTTTCAGATTTCTGGCCGCATGGCGCCGTCGCTTCCCGGTACGGCATCTTGCGTTCCGACGGGACGGCGGAGCGGGCAATCATCATCATCGATAAAAAAGGAATTATTCGATACATCGATGTTCATGATATTAATGAACGACCGTCCCTGGAAAGCATTGTCCGTCAGCTTGAAAAATTGCGTAACTGATCCAATCTTTTAATTTGATGTCAACAACGGCGATTATTGTCGTCGGATCACATTTCTCACCGATAGAGGCGGAATTTCTTTTCCGCCTCTAGGGTAAATCCAGAAGGCCTGTAATTTCCCTTGACAGCACGAATCATTTGGGGTACGCATTATGACCGTAAGTCACCGTGCATGCACAATCGAATGTTTTTAAGTATTTACGATGACTTGCGGAGTGGAATCTGAATGAGAGCGCGACAGGCGGATACACTGCGCACTGCAATCATAAAGATCATCAACGCTTTGCCAGATTCTCAAATATTTTTATCATTTATTTATTTTATTAATGCGTCTTCTTAGTTGAGAGGAGAATGAATCTTGAGCTCTGAAGAAAGAAGAAAAAAGGAAAAAGAAAATCGGAAAAATTCCATTTTAAAAGCTGCCCGTAAATTATTTTTTGAGCGTGGTTTCAAATCCGTTACCGTTGACCTGATTGCGGCTAAAGCAGAAGTAAGCAAGGGGTCCATATATCTTTATTTTGACAGCAAAGAAGAAATCTATACGCAAATATTGATTTCAGCTAATATTGAGCGTCACAAAGAGATAGAAAATTTTGCCAGACAGGAAGGAACAGCCTCAGAATTACTGTTGAAATATGCTCGAGTGTATGTGGATTTCTTTCTGGAAAACAATGAACTGTTCCGAATTTTGATGACTTTCATGCTGCATGCTGAAAACATGAATTTGACAGAAGAACAAAACACTCAACTGATTCACACAACAAATGAAAATATCCGTACGATATCCGAAATCCTGCAAAAGGGTGTGGATAAGGGAGAATTTTCTGATCGAATTGATATTCGTCAGGGGCAAAATGCCATCTGGGGATTACTAAACGGCATCATATCTCTTTATATTTATTCCGGAGCACCTGAAAAACGATCCGAGAGAATTCACACAACAGTCCAGGAAAGCTTAAAAGTTTTAATCAAAGGAATAGAAAGTCAACGCTGATTTTTTATAATGAGATTGATTTAGTAAATCCTGGTCTTGACACTTGGTAAAATGTCAAATGGATGATCATGTTGTTTATCCGCCATCATGAAAAATCATTATTTCTCTGGTGAATGAATTAATTTCTTGAAGTCATGATTAGCGGCATTCAGAAGCTTTTCCACGTCTTTTTCAAGTTTTTCAAACCTTTCGATAATTGCCCTTGCCTGCTGGGTAAGCTGCATGGATTTATCGTGTGTACCAATTTCCACGAGTTTGATTCCTATCCGTTCTTCCGAAGCTTTTAATCTGCCCCAGGCCGCCCGGTAGGACATTTCCAGCCTTTTAGCCGCTGCATTCAGGCTGCGCTGTTCGTCGATGGCTTTGAGAATATCGTCTCTTCCCCTGCCGAAAAGCACTTTACCATCTTTTTCTATCCAAACTTTAAACTTGATTTCCATACGGAAAGTCTCCTGAATCCTGTCTATATTTTCATATAGGGAAAATATGTCTAAAATGTCAATAAAATTCGTAAAAATTGTTTTTCCTGTCACAACAATAATATGTTTTAAATAATATATTGACTTTTTTATGACTTTCAGTCAAGTTATGCCACGTTTGACATAAATCAAAATTGACACAGGTTTGGGAGGCTTTTTTATGCAAATTACAAGAAGAGGTTTTTTAACCATGACCGGTGCCATTGGAGGCGGGGTTGCCCTATCGAGCTTGGGGCTTAACCTGAATCCAACCCGGGCATATGCGGACGAGCTGAGCAAGATGGATCGTATTAAAGTTGCCAGGCAGGTAACGACGATTTGTTGCTACTGTTCTGTTGGCTGCGGACTGGTCTGCAGTGTGGATAAGGCCACCGGAAAAATTTTCAATATCGAAGGCGATGCCGACCATCCCATCAACGAAGGTTCGCTTTGCGCCAAAGGTGCCGGTTTCTTTGATCTGACCGAGGCCAACAAGCATCGTCTCACCAAGGTGCTTTATCGCAAGCCTTACGGAACGGAGTGGGAAGAAAAGGACTGGGACTTTGCGCTTTCCCGGATCGCCCGCCTGGTCAAAGACACGCGCGACAAAAATTTTACCAAGACCAATGC